>NZ_JBHXNW010000009.1:48737-74837 GCF_042717365.1 Streptomyces sp. NPDC058534 | reverse complement strand
CACACTGTCCCTACTCATCTATCCCGCGGGCCGAGCCCCCAGACCACCCCCCCCCCCCCCCCCCCCCGGGGGGGGGGGGGGCGGGGGCGCCCCCCCCCCCCCCCCGGGCGTCACTCACAGGGCGTCAGCCCATGTGCGGGTACGTGTAGTCGGTCGGCGCGACCAGCGTCTCCTTGATGGCGCGGGTCAGCGTCCAGCGCATCAGGTTCTGCGGGGCACCGGCCTTGTCGTTGGTGCCGGAGGCACGGCCGCCGCCGAAGGGCTGCTGGCCGACCACGGCGCCGGTGGACTTGTCGTTGATGTAGAAGTTGCCGGCCGCGTAGCGCAGCTTCTCCATCGTGTACGCCGCCGCCGCGCGGTCGTTCGAGACGACCGCGCCGGTAAGGGCGTAGTCGGAGACGGACTCCATCTGGGTCAGCATCTCGTCGTACGCGCCGTCCCGGCTGTCGTCGTACACGTGCACGGCGAGGAACGGGCCGAAGTACTCGGTGCGGAAGACCTCGTTCTCCGGGTCGGCGCACTCGACGACGGTCGGGCGGACGAAGTAGCCGACCGAGTCGTCGTAGGAGCCGCCCGCGACGATCGTGCAGGTCTCGTCGGCCTTGGCACGGTCGATGGCGGCCTTGTTCTTGGCGAAGGACCGCTCGTCGATGACGGCGCCGACGAAGTTCGACAGGTCGGTGACGTCACCCATGGTGAGGTAGTCGACCTCGGCGGCGAACTCCTCCTTGAACCCGTCGTTCCAGATCGACGCCGGGAGGTACGCGCGGGAGGTGGCGCTGCACTTCTGGCCCTGGTACTCGAAGGCACCGCGGGTCAGCGCGGTCTTCAGGACGGCGCGGTCGGCGCTCGGGTGGGCGACGAGGAAGTCCTTGCCGCCGGTCTCACCGACCAGACGCGGGTAGGTGCGGTACTTCTCGATGTTGTTGCCGACGGTCTTCCACAGGTGCTGGAAGGTCTTGGTCGAGCCGGTGAAGTGGATGCCCGCGAGGTCCCGGTGGACCAGCGCGACGTTGGAGACCTCGATGCCGTCGCCGGTGACGAGGTTGATGACGCCCTTGGGCAGCCCGGCCTCCTCCAGGAGCTGCATCAGCAGCACGGCGGCATGGGTCTGCGTGGGGGACGGCTTCCAGACCACCACGTTGCCCATGAGGGCCGGGGCGGTGGGCAGGTTGGCCGCGATCGCGCTGAAGTTGAACGGCGTGATCGCGTAGACGAAGCCCTCCAGCGGACGGTGGTCCATGCGGTTCCACACGCCCGGGGAGTTGGCCGGGGGCTGCTCGGCCAGGATGTTGCGGGCGTAGTGGACGTTGAAGCGCCAGAAGTCGATCAGCTCGCAGGGGCTGTCGATCTCGGCCTGCTGGGCCGTCTTGGACTGGCCGAGCATCGTGGAGGCGGCGATGGTCTCGCGCCACGGGCCGGACAGCAGCTCGGCGGCGCGCAGGATGATCGCCGCGCGGTCGTCGAAGGACATCGCGCGCCACGCGGGGGCGGCGGCCAGGGCGGCGTCGATCGCGTCCTGCGCGTCCTGCTGGGTGGCGTTGGCGTACGTGCCCAGGCGGGACTTGTGGTTGTGCGGCTGCACGACGTCGAAGCGCTCGCCGCCACCCATCCGCTTGACGCCGCCGATGGTGCAGGGCAGGTCGACCGGATTGTCGGCCAGCTCCTTGAGCTTGACCTCCAGACGGGCACGCTCGGGCGAGCCGGGGGCGTAGCCGTGCACCGGCTCGTTGACGGGGGTGGGGACCTGGGTCACAGCGTCCATGGGTTCCGTGTCTCCTTACTGAGCGGGTGTTGCGAGCGTTGGTGGGCTCAGCCCTTGCTGACCATCGAGCGGGCGAAGAACCGGAGGTTCGCCGGCTTCTCCGCCAGACGGCGCATGCTGTGCTTTCCCGGGGGGCGACCCCCGGGCCCCCGGCAGTCGCCGCGGCACAGCCCGGTCGTATCAACCACGGCCGATCACGCTCCGCGCGAAGAACCGGAGGTTCGCCGGCTTCTCCGCCAGACGGCGCATGAAGTAGCCGTACCAGTCGGTGCCGTAGGCGGTGTAGACGCGCATGCGGTGGCCCTCGGCGGCCAGCCGCAGGTGCTCGTCGCCGCGGATGCCGTACAGCATCTGGAACTCGTACTCGTCGAGCTTTCGCCCGGCGGTGCGGGCCAGCTCCTGGGCGATGGAGATCAGACGCGGGTCGTGCGACCCGATCATCGGGTAGCCCTCGCCCTCCATCAGGGTGCGCAGGATGCGGACGTACGCCTTGTCGATCTCGTGGCGCTGCTGGTACGCGACCTCTGCGGGCTCCTTGTAGGCGCCCTTCACCAACCGTACGCGACTGCCGCTGTCCGCGAGGCGGCGCGCGTCGGCCTCGGTGCGGAAGAGGTAGGACTGGATGACGCAGCCGGTCTGCGGGACGTCCTTCCGCAGCTCCTCGTGGATGGCGAACATCGAGTCGAGGGTCGTGTGGTCCTCGGCGTCGAGCGTGACCGTGGTGCCGATCTCGGCGGCGGCCTCGACGACCGGGCGGACGTTCTTCAGGGCCAGCTCGTGGCCGCCGTCCAGCGCCTGGCCGAACATGGACAGCTTGACCGACATCTCGGCGCGGGTGCCGAGGCCGAGCGGCCCCAGCCGGTCGATCAGCTCCAGGTAGGCGTCGCGGGCGGCCTCGGCCTGCGCGGGGTTGGTGATGTCCTCGCCGACGACGTCCATCGTCAGTTCCAGGCCCTGGTCGGTGAGGTCCCGGATGATCGGCACGATCTCGTCGACCGTCTCGCCGGGGATGAACCGGTCGACGACCGGCTTGGTCACGGGTGCGGCCGACACCAGCCGGCGCATCCGGTCGCTGCGCGACGCGGCGAGAATCACGGGACCCAGCACGGGGCACCTCCACTTACCAACCAACACGAGGCCGTAGCCCGACCAACGGGGGACGGCACGGAGAACCACCGTGAAATCTAAGGATCCCCCCGATCGTCGGCCATCGACAGCTGTCACGCATCCCTGCCGCAGATCTCAGACATGTGTATGAAAGCGGCGCGCAAATGCGGCAGAATGCCCGGGTGACGACGGATTCCAAGGGTGACTACCAGGAGCTGGTCGACGAGATCTCCGAGCTGCTCGGCGCGCCCGCGACCCTGGAGAACCGCGACTTCGAGCTGATCGCCTTCGGCGCCTACGACAGCGAGGGCGACCTCGACCCCTCCGCCCTGGACCCGGTGCGCACCCGCTCGATCCTGACCCGGCGCTCCACCGCGGCCGTCCGGGCCTGGTTCGAGGGCTTCGGCATCACCCGCGCCACCGGGCCGGTCCGCATCCCGCCGACCCCGGAGGCGGGGGTGTACCGGGGGCGCACCTGTCTGCCGGTACGCCACCGGGGAGTGGTCCTCGGCTATGTGTGGCTCCTGGACACCGACCCCGGTCCGACGGAGCGGCAGCTGACGGCGGCCATGACGGTGACCACCCGGATCGGGGCGCTGCTCGCGGACGAGGCGCAGCACGGCGCGGACCTGAGCCGGGAGCTGCGGGCGGTGCTGACCGCGGAGCGGGACTGGCAGCGGGACATGGCCGTGGCGGAACTGCGCACCGCGCTGGGTGCCCGCGCGGACGCCCTGCACGCGGTGGTCTGCGTGGCGCCCTGGCCGTCGGCCGATCCCGAGGACGCGCCCTCGGTCCGTACGGTGCCGGCGGCGACGGCGCTGTGCACGGTGCCGTGGGGTACCGCGGGCGAGTCGCTGGCCCTGCTGGTGCGGCTGCGCTCGGCGGACGTGCTGACCCCGGCGACCTCGGCGGCGGGCCGGCTGCTGGAACGGGCCCGTGGCGGCGGTGTCGCGGCCGGGGTCTCCGCGCCGCGCTCGGGACTGGCGGAGCTGGGGGCGGCCTGGTGGGAGGCGTCGGCGGCGGCGCGGGCGGCACGCGCGGAGTCCCGCTTCGGTCCGGTCGCGGAGTGGACGGCCATCGGGGCGTTCCGCCTGCTGGCCGCGCTGCCCCCGCGGTCCGCGCACGACCCGGCCCTACGGGTCCTGCTCTCCCCCACCCACCGGGAGCTGGTCCGTACCGCCGAGATCTACCTCGACTGCGCGGGCCAGGCCGGCCGCGCCGCCGCCGAGCTGGGCATCCACCGCCAGACCCTGTACTACCGCCTCTCCCGCGTCGAACAGCTCACCGGCCTGGACCTGGACGACGGGGAGGACCGGCTGCTGCTGCACATGGCGCTCAAGGCGCACCGCCTGTAGCGGCCTCCATCACCCGGCGTAGGCCCTCCGTGAGCTGGGCGGCCTCGGGAGCACCCTTCGGATCGAAGGTCCACTGCGCCATGAGGCCCATCATCAGGGTCGTGTAGAAGGCGCCGAGCGTGTCGATCACGTCGTCCGGCACGTCCTCCTCGCGGACGCCCGTGAACAGGGCGACGAAGCCGCGCGAGCCGTCGCGCTGGGCGCGCGCCAGGTGGTCGCGGACCTCCGGCAGCTGATCGCCCAGGGCCACGATCTCCATGCTCAGGCGCCACATCGAGCCCGGCTGCCGCATGGTGCCGACGATGTTCGACCACACCGAGGTGAACCGCTCCAACGAGCCGGGCTCGCCGCCGATCTCGCCGTCGAACGCCTCCGACATGTTCTCGACCATCGCCACGTACGCCTGCGCGAGGAGCGCGTCCTTCGACCCGTAGTGGTAGCCGATGGAGGCCAGGTTGGTCCCCGACTCCTTGACGATGTCGCGGGCCGTCGTGCGCACGAACCCCTTGGCGAGCAGGCAGCGCTGGGCGCCCTCCAGCAGATCCTCACGGTGTCCCATGGCGCCACCTTACCCGCCTGTCCATACGTTTGTCTTATACGAACGTTCTAGACAAGCGTATAAGACGTGCGTACAGTCACCGCCATGACGACGAACCCTCCCCGCGCCGGCCGCCGTGAATGGACCGCGCTGGCCGTACTGATGCTTCCGCTGCTCCTGGTCTCCATGGACGTCTCGGTCCTGTACTTCGCGATCCCGGCGATCAGCGCCGACCTGGAGCCGAGCGGCACCCAACAGCTGTGGATCTTCGACATCTACGGCTTCGTCCTGGCCGGCCTGCTGATGACGATGGGCTCGCTGGGCGACCGCATCGGCCGGCGCAGACTGCTGCTGATCGGCGCGGCGGCTTTCGGGGCGGCATCCCTGGTGGCGGCGTACGCGAACAGCGCCGAGACCCTGATCGCGGCCCGCGCGGTGCTCGGCATCGGCGGCGCGACCCTGATGCCCTCGACGATGGCCCTGGTGCGCACTATGTTCACCGACCCCGCCCAGCGCGCCAAGGCCATCGGCCTGTGGTCGGCCGTGATGACGGCGGGCATAGCGCTCGGCTCGGTGATGAGCGGCGTCCTGGTCGAGTACTTCTGGTGGGGCTCGGTGTTCCTGGTCAACCTGCCCGCGATGGCGCTTCTGCTGGTCCTGGGGCCGGTGCTGCTGCCGGAGTCGAGGAGTCCCCGCACCGGCCGCTTCGATCTCCCGAGCGTGCCGCTGTCGATGGCCGCGATCCTGCCCGTGGTCTACGGCCTCAAGGAGATCCCGACCGAGGGCTGGCACGTGCGGTACGTGATGTCGGTGACGGTCGGCCTGCTCTTCGCGGCGTGGTTCGTGCACCGCCAGCGCACTGCCGCCTTCCCTCTCATCTCACCCGCGCTCTTCCGAGGCCACGGCTTCACCCCCGCCGTCGTCCTCAACCTGGTGTCGTCATTCGGGATGATGGGCTCCACGTACTTCACCACCCAGTACCTCCAGTCCGTCCTGGACAAGAGCGCGCTGGTGGCCGCGCTGTGGGCCCTGCTGCCCTCGGTACTCATCGGCTTCGCCGCGCCGCTCGCCATGCGGCTGGTCCAGCGGGGCGTGGAGCGGGCGCATGTCGTCGCGGGCGGTTTCGTGATCGCGGCGGCCGGTTACGGGCTGCTGGCTCTGGCCGGGACGGACTCGCTGTGGCTGGTGCTGGCCGCGTGCGGGATCATGGCCGGCGGCATCGTCGCCGTGATGTCCCAGCTCGCCGACCTGGCGCTCAGCTCCGCCCCCGTCGAGAAGGCGGGCGCGGCCTCCTCCCTGATGGAGACCGGCACGGAGTTCGGCGGCGCGCTGAGCATGGCGGTCCTCGGCTCCGTCGGAACCGCCGTCTACCACCACGAAATGCCCGCGTCGGCGCCGGACGCGGCCCGGGAGACCCTGGCCGGCGCGCTGGCCGTCGCCGGGCAACTGCCGGAATCCGCAGGTGAGGCTCTGGCCTTTGCGGCGCGGGCGGCGTTCACCGACGGTATGCGGGGTGCCGCGATCGCGGGGATGATCCTGTTGCTGGCAGCGGCGGTCCCGGCGGCACGCGCACTGCGCGGCATCCGGGTACGCGAAAACGCCGAACGGGCCGACCAAGTCAGCCCGTCCGGCGTTTGAGGACGCGGTTCCTCAGACGAGGTTCACCGACCGGGCGGACGTCGCGCCGATCTCCGCCGAAACCTCCGCCAGGACCCCGGAGGGCACCGTGTCGTCGACGGTCAGCACGGCCAGCGCCTCGCCGCCGACCGTCGCACGGGCGACCTGCATGCCGGCGATGTTGATGCCGGCCTCGCCGATGACGCGGCCGACGGTGCCGACGACGCCGGGACGGTCCTCGTAGCGCAGGACGACCATGTGGTCGGCGAGGGCGAGGTCGACGTCGTACTCACCGACGGCGACCAGCTTCTGGAGGTGCTTCGGGCCGGCCAGCGTGCCGGAGACCGACACCTCCTCGCCGTCCGTGAGGGTGCCGCGCACGGTGACGACGTTGCGGTGCTCCGGCGACTCCGAGCTGGTGGTCAGCCGGACCTCGACGCCGCGCTCCTGGGCGAAGAGCGGGGCGTTGACGTAGGACACGGTCTCGTCGACGACGTCCTCGAAGACACCCTTGAGGGCGGAGAGCTCCAGCACCTTCACGTCGTGCTGGGTGATCTCGCCGTAGACCTCGACGTCGAGGCGGACGGCGACCTCGCCGGCGAGCGCGGTGAAGATCCGGCCGAGGCGCTCGGCGAGCGGCAGGCACGGCTTGACGTCCTCGGCGATGACACCGCCCTGGACGTTGACCGCGTCCGGGACCAGTTCACCGGCGAGGGCGAGCCGCACCGACTTGGCGACCGCGATGCCGGCCTTCTCCTGGGCCTCGTCGGTGGAGGCGCCGAGGTGCGGGGTGGCGACGACCTGGTCGAACTCGAACAGCGGCGAGTCCGTGCACGGCTCCTTGGCGTACACGTCCAGACCGGCGCCCGCGACGCGGCCCTCCTTGAGCGCCGAGTACAGCGCCTCCTCGTCGACGATGCCGCCGCGCGCGGCGTTGACGACGCGGACGCTCGGCTTGACCTTGCGCAGCGCCTCGTCGCCGATCAGGCCGAGGGTCTCGGGGGTCTTGGGCAGGTGGACGGTGATGAAGTCGGAGACCTCCAGCAGCTCGTCCAGCGACAGCACCTTGACGCCCATCTGCGCGGCCCGCGCGGGCTGCACGTAGGGGTCGTAGGCGACGACCTTCATGCCGAAGGCCGACATGCGCTGCGCGACGAGGGCGCCGATGCGGCCGAGGCCGACGACACCGAGGGTCTTCTCGGCCAGCTCGACGCCGGTGTACTTGCTGCGCTTCCACTCGCCGTTCTTCAGCGCGGCGTTGGCCTGCGGGATGTTGCGGGCGGTGGCGACGATCAGGCCGCAGGCCAGCTCGGCGGCGGTCACGATGTTGGACGTCGGCGCGTTGACGACCATCACGCCGGCCTTGGTGGCGGCGGAGACGTCGACGTTGTCCAGGCCGACGCCGGCTCGTGCGACGACCTTGAGCCTCTTGGCGGCGGCGATGGCCTCGGCGTCGACCTTGGTGGCGGAGCGGACCAGGATCGCGTCCACGTCGGCGATGGCGGGGAGCAGTTCGGCCCGGTCCGCGCCGTTGCACTGGCGGATCTCGAAGTCGGGGCCGAGCGCGTCCACGGTCGCGGGCGACAGCTCTTCGGCGATGAGTACGACAGGTTTCGAGCTCACGTGAGTCCTCACAAGTCCAATGCGGACGGCCGTCCCGACGGCCGCATTCGGTGTCGCTTAGCCGCGTGGAAGACGCACGACGCTGTGGGCCTGACGCGTATGTGTTCAGCAGTCTAGTGGCGTGGCGGACGTCGTCCTGCGCCTCTGCGGAAGGATCACCCGGAAGGGGTTGGACAGGTCGGCCAACGCGCCGTGACGGCGCCCGGCACGCGGGGCACCGTCACGGCGCGAAAAGACCTACGCCTCTTCGTCGACCCAGCTCATGAGCTTGCGCAGCTCCTTGCCGGTGGTCTCCAGGAGGTGCTCGGAGTCCTGCTTCTTGTACTCGTTGTACTTCTTCAGACCGCCGTGGTACTCGTCCATCCACTGCTGGGCGAACGTGCCGTCCTGGATCTCGGCGAGGACCTTCTTCATCTCGGCCTTGGTGGCGTCGGTGATGATCCGCGGGCCGGTGACGTAGTCGCCCCACTCGGCGGTCTCGGAGATCGACCAGCGCATCTTCTCCAGGCCGCCCTCGTACATGAGGTCCACGATCAGCTTCAGCTCGTGCAGGCACTCGAAGTAGGCGATCTCCGGCTGGTAACCGGCCTCGGTCAGGGTCTCGAAGCCCGCCTTGACCAGGGCCGCGGTGCCACCGCAGAGGACGGCCTGCTCGCCGAACAGGTCGGTCTCGGTCTCCTCGGTGAAGGTCGTCTTGATGACGCCGGCGCGGGTGCCGCCGATGCCCTTCGCGTACGACAGGGCCAGCGCGAAGGCGTCGCCGGAGGCGTCCTGCTCGACGGCGGCGATGCAGGGAACGCCGCGGCCCTCCTCGTACTGGCGGCGCACCAGGTGGCCCGGGCCCTTCGGGGCGACCATGCAGACGTCCACGCCGGCCGGGGGCTTGATGAAGCCGTAGCGGATGTTGAGGCCGTGACCGAAGAACAGCGCGTCGCCGTCCTTCAGGTTGTCCTTGATGTGCTCCTCGTAGACCTGGGCCTGGATGGGGTCCGGGACGAGGACCATGATGACGTCGCCCTCGGTGGCGGCCTCGGACGGGCTCACCACGCGCAGGCCCTGCTCCTCGGCCTTGGCCTTGGACTTCGAGCCCTCGTGCAGACCGACGCGCACGTCGACGCCGGAGTCGCGCAGCGACAGGGCGTGGGCGTGGCCCTGGCTGCCGTACCCGATGACCGCGACCTTGCGGCCCTGGATGATGGACAGGTCGGCGTCGGCGTCGTAGAACAGCTCGGCCACTGGGTTCTCTCCTTGTGTGCAGGTGTTGCGTCCCACCGTATGCCGGTGGGGGGAAGGGAAGTTTCGGGGTCTCGGCATACGGGCGGCCGGTCGTCGGGGCCGGCCGCCCGTCTCCGTCGTTATGCGGACCGGTCGAGTGCGCGCAGCGAGCGGTCCGTGATCGAACGGGCGCCGCGGCCGATGGCGATCGTGCCGGACTGGACGAGTTCCTTGATGCCGTACGGTTCCAGCATCCTGAGCATGGCGGACAGCTTGTCGCTGCTGCCGGTGGCCTCGATGGTGACGGCCTCCGGGGAGACGTCGACGGTCTTGGCGCGGAACAACTGGACGATCTCGACGATCTGGGAGCGCGTCTCGTTGTCGGAGCGCACCTTCACCAGAACGAGTTCACGCTGGACGGCCTGGGCGGGCTCCAGCTCGACGATCTTGAGCACGTTGACGAGCTTGTTGAGCTGCTTGGTCACCTGCTCCAGCGGGAAGTCCTCGACGCTCACCACGATGGTGATGCGGGAGATGTCGGCGTGCTCGGTGACGCCGACGGCGAGCGAGTCGATGTTGAAGCCGCGGCGGGAGAAGAGGGCGGTGATCCGGGCGAGGACGCCGGGGGTGTTCTCCACCAGGACGGAGAGCGTGTGCTTGGACATGGTCTGCTTCCTCTGCTTGAAGTCCTGACGGCTCTCAGTCGTCTTCGTTGTCGCCGAAGTCCGGGCGGACGTCCCGGGCGGCCATGATCTCGTCGTTGGAGGTGCCGGCGGCGACCATCGGCCAGACCATCGCGTCCTCGTGGACGATGAAGTCCACGACGACGGGCCGGTCGTTGATGGAGTTCGCCTCCTCGATGACCTTGTCGAGGTCGGCGGGGTCCTCGCAGCGGATGGCGTAGCAGCCCATGGCCTCCGACAGCTTCACGAAGTCGGGGACGCGGGTGCCGCGGGCGTCCGGGTTGACGTCCTCGGGGCCGGAGTGCAGCACCGTGTTGGAGTACCGCTGGTTGTAGAACAGGGTCTGCCACTGGCGGACCATCCCGAGGGCGCCGTTGTTGATGACGGCGACCTTGATCGGGATGTTGTTCAGGGCGCAGGTGGTCAGTTCCTGGTTGGTCATCTGGAAGCAGCCGTCGCCGTCGATCGCCCAGACCGCGTTGCCGGGCATGCCGGCCTTGGCGCCCATGGCGGCCGGGACCGCGTACCCCATGGTTCCGGCGCCGCCGGAGTTCAGCCAGGTGGCGGGCTTCTCGTACTGGACGAAGTGCGCGGCCCACATCTGGTGCTGGCCGACACCGGCCGCGAAGATCGTGCCCTCGGGCGCGAGCTGCCCGATGCGCTCGATGACCTGCTGCGGGGAGAGCGAACCGTCCTCGGGCTGGTCGTAGCCGAGCGGGTAGGTGTCGCGCCAGCGGCTCAGGTCCTTCCACCACGCGGTGTAGTCGCCCCGGATGCCCTCCGAGTGCTCCTTCTGCACGGCCTGCACGAGGTCGGCGATGACCTCGCGGGCGTCGCCGACGATCGGGACGTCGGCGGCGCGGTTCTTGCCGATCTCGGCCGGGTCGATGTCGGCGTGGACGATCTTGGCGTACGGGGCGAAGCTGTCCAGCTTGCCGGTGACGCGGTCGTCGAAGCGGGCTCCGAGGGCGACGATCAGGTCGGCCTTCTGCAGCGCGGTGACGGCGGTGACCGCACCGTGCATGCCCGGCATTCCCACGTGCAGCGGGTGGCTGTCGGGGAACGCGCCGAGCGCCATCAGGGTGGTGGTGACGGGCGCTCCGGTGAGTTCGGCGAGGACCTTCAGCTCGGCGGTGGCCTGCGCCTTGAGGACGCCGCCGCCGACGTAGAGCACGGGGCGCTTCGCGGCGGAGATGAGCTTGGCGGCCTCGCGGATCTGCTTGGCGTGCGGCTTCGTGACCGGGCGGTAGCCGGGCAGGTCGGTGACCGGCGGCCAGGAGAAGGTCGTCCGCGTCTGCAGCACGTCCTTCGGGATGTCGACGAGGACCGGTCCCGGACGGCCGGTCGAGGCGATGTGGAACGCCTCGGCGATCGTCTTCGGGATGTCCTCGGCCTTGGTGACCAGGAAGCTGTGCTTGGTGATCGGCATCGTGATGCCGACGATGTCCGCCTCCTGGAAGGCGTCCGTGCCGATCGCCTTGGAGACGACCTGGCCGGTGATCGCGACCAGCGGCACCGAGTCCATGTTGGCGTCGGCGATCGGCGTCACCAGGTTGGTGGCACCCGGGCCGGACGTGGCCATGCAGACGCCGACCTTGCCGGTGGCCTGCGCGTAACCGGTGGCCGCGTGGCCCGCGCCCTGCTCGTGACGGACGAGCACGTGGCGCACCCGGCTGGAGTCCATCATCGGGTCGTACGCGGGAAGGATCGTGCCGCCGGGAATGCCGAATACGGTGTCGACCCCGACCTCCTCAAGCGAGCGGATGAGGGACTTCGCACCCGTGACGTGCTCGGGGGCGGACTGCTGTCCTCCGGAACGGGGCCGCGGCTGCGGGTGATGGGCCCCGGTGGCCTGCTCGGTCATCGGCATTCTCTTCTCGATGCTGAGGGTTTTTGCGAGGTTTCGTGCGATCTGCGACTGCTGCTCGGCGGGTGCCTGTGCAACAAAAAACCCCTCGTGCCATAAGGCAAGCGAGGGGAGCGCGTCGGGTGTGGGTCGCCGGGAGTCCGGGTGGGTCCGGACGTCACCAGCTTCAGCCGACGCGCTTTCCAAGTACGAGAATTCGGGTGCGCATGGCACTGACCCTCCCCCCGGCGCGCACCCACTGTCAAGTGGGTGGGACGGGAGTCTCATTATGTGAGCGGAGTGCCGTACCACCACCGAGGACGGCCGGCAGCCCCGAGGGGAGACGGCCCGCGAAGGCCGGTTCGTGCGGTCCGTGCGGCACGGGGTAGTGGCCGGCGCCCAGCGCTCTGCGCAGCCGGTACTCGTCCAGCGGCCCGGAGAACGCCATGCCCTGTCCGTGCGTACAGCCCATCGCGCGCAGGGCGACGATCTGCTCGGGCAGGTCCACGCCGTCTGCCACGGACTTCAGCCCGAGGTCGGTGGCGATGCGCAGCAGACCGCTGGTGATCTTGTGCAGCCGCGCCGACTCCACGACGCCCTCGATCAGCCCGCGGTCGAGCTTGAGGACGTCCACGGGCAGGCGCCGCAGCGCGGTGATCGCCGCGTAGCCGCTGCCGAAGCCGTCCAGCGCGATCCGTACGCCCACCCTGCGCAGGGCGTTCAGCCGGCGGTCCAGCTCGTCCAGGCCGACCCGTGGGTCGATGTCCGACAGCTCGATCAAGAGAGAACCCGGGGGGAGCCCGTGCCGGGTCAGCTGGGCCTCCACGGAACCCAGCGGCATCGAGCGGTCCAGCAGGCGGCGGGCGCCGATGCGTATGGCCACGGTGACCGGCAGCCCGGTCGCCGCGCGTTCGGCGGCCTGCTCGACGGCCTCCTGGAGCACCCAGCGGTCCAGTTCGGCGGTCTTGTCGGCGTCCTCGGCGACCCGCAGGAACTCGGCGGGGGTGAACAGCACGCCCTGCGAGGAGCGCCAGCGCGCCTGGGCGCAGACCGACGTGATCCGGCCGTCCGTCAGGGAGACCACGGGCTGGTGCAGCAGCGCGAACTCGCCGTCGTGCAGCGCGACCCGCAGCCGGGTGGCCAGCTCGGCCTTGCGCACGACGTCCTGCTGCATCTGCGGCCGGTACAGCTCGACGCGGCCCTTGCCGCGCGCCTTGGCCCGGTACATCGCGAGGTCGGCGTTGCGCAGCAGCTCGCCCGCGCCGAGGCCCGGTTCGGCGAAGGCGACGCCGATGGAGGCGTTGACACGGACATCGTTGCCGTCGATGAGGTAGGGCTGGGAGAGGGTCGTCCTGAGGCGGTCGGCGAGCTCCCGGATGTGGCCCTCGCGGGCGGCCCGGTCCCGGGCCCCGTCCCCGACGATCAGGGCAGCGAACTCGTCGCCGCCCAGTCTGGCGGCGGTGTCCCCCTTGCGGACGGCCTCGTGGAGTCTGCGGGCGGCCTGTACGAGCAGCTCGTCCCCGGCCTGGTGGCCGATGGTGTCGTTGACGCCCTTGAAGCCGTCGAGGTCGATGAAGAGCACCGCCGTGCCGCGCAGGGCGGCGCCGCGGTCCAGGGCGCGGCGACCCGAGAGGGCCTGCTGGACGCGCCGGGTGAACAGGGCGCGGTTGGGCAGGTCGGTGAGCGGGTCGTGTTCGGCGTTGTGCTGGAGCTGGGCCTGGAGACGCACTCTCTCGGTGACGTCCCGGCTGTTGAAGATGAGGCCGCCGTGGTGGCGGTTGACGGTGGACTCGACGTTGAGCCAGCCGCCGCCCCCGGAGCGGAAGCGGCACTCGATGCGCGCGGTCGGTTCCTCGACGGGGCTGGCGGCGAGGAACCGGCGCACCTCGTGCATCACGCAGCCGAGGTCCTCCGGGTGGATGAGCCCGGCCAGTTCGCTGCCGACCAGTTCCTCCGCGGGGCGGCCGTAGACACCGGCGGCGGCCGGGGAGACGTAGCGGAGGATGCCGGTGGGCGCGGCGATCATGATGACGTCGCTGGAGCCCTGCACCAGGGAGCGGAAGTGGTTCTCCTTCTGGGCCAGTTCCTGGGTGAGGACGATGTTGTCGAGCAGCATGATGCCCTGCCGGACGACGAGTGCGAGCACCACGGTGCCGCCGGTCAGCAGCACCACGCGGTCGACGCTGCGGCCGTTGAGCACGTTGTAGAGGATGCCCAGGGTGCAGACCGCGGCGGCGAGGTACGGCGTGAGCGCGGCCAGGGATCCGGCGATGGGCCGGGCGGCCGGATAGCGCCCTCGCTCACCGCCAGGTACGGGCACGGACGGGGGCACCTGCGGGTGGCCGGGGCCGCGCTGTCCGGGCACGTGCTCGCGCACCACGCGCGTGTGCCCGCCGGTGACCTCCGCGTCCGGCGCCCGTCCGCGCCGGGTCGCGGCCCAGGGGGCGTAGGCGAGCAGCAGGGAGCCGGCGAACCAGCCGGCGTCGAGCAACTGGCCGGAGCGGTAGTTGTTGTGCAGCAGCGGTGAGGTGAACAGGGCGTCGCACATCACCGTCAGGGCGAGCGCGCCGATGGCGGTGTTGACGGCCGACCGGCAGACGGGCGAGCGCCTGAAGTGCAGTGCCAGCACCATGCTGACCAGCGCGATGTCGAGCAGCGGGTACGCCACCGAGAGCGCGGAGTGCGCCACGCTGGACCCGCCCCCGGCCTTCGCCGCCTGGGCGAGCGCGAGGCTCCAGGCCAGCGTCAGCAGCGAGCCGCCGATCAGCCAGGCGTCCAGGCCCAGGCAGATCCAGCCGGCCTTGGTGACCGGCCGTTTGGCCAGGACCAGCAGCCCCACGACGGCGGGCGGCGCGAAGCAGAGGAAGAACAGGTCCGCGTAGCTGGGACTGGGCACGGGCACCCGCAGGACGACCTCGTACCACCCCCAGACCAGGTTGCCGAGGGAGGCCATGGCCGAGGAGAGGGCGAAGAGCAGCCAGGCCGGCCGGAAACTGACGCGGCGCCCGCGGGCGTAGAGGAAGCAGGAGACGGCGGCGGCGCCCGCGGCGGCGCTCAGCCCGAAGTCGCCCATGACCTTGGCGGCGTACTCCGAGCCCCAGCCGAGCGCGGACCCGACGGCGTAGCCCGCGCAGACCAGGGCCAGCACGAGCTGGCGGACGAAGGTGGGTCCGCGGGTGGCTTCCGAGGGCCGGGGCAGCAAAGGGCCGGGCGTCGGCCGCGCCCGCAGCGCTCCGTCCAGCGTGGGCACGGGCGGCGGGCTCACCGGAGCCTCCCGCGGCCGCCCGGCCGGCGCCGGTGAGGGCCGCCCTGGGCGTGATGGCCGCCGTGATGGCTGTACTGACCCCGTCTGCGCGCGGTCGTGGTCGTGCGCCAGGGTCGCCGGCGGCGGCTCCGCCGCGTCGGGTCGTTCGTCCATAGGCCGTGCATCGCCCGTCGCCCCCCTCACAGTCTGAGATGTCCATCCCCGGCGCCGAACGGTGCGCGGCGCATCCCCTGTCGGACGATACACCAGGATCGTCACTCAGGGACATAGGTTCTCTACGCTCCGTGACGACCAGCGGATATGCGCATACCCACCGCATCCGGGGGGTTGCGGAGGGTACCGGAAGCGGATTACGCGCCCGTCGTCAGGATCACGTTGCGCAGTGGTTCCTGGTTCACGAAACGGTTCAACTGGTCCACCAGCAGCCGCTTGGCGCGCGGCAGGAAGGCGGAGGTCGGCCCGCCGGCGTGCGGGCTGATGACTATGCCGGGAGCATGCCACAGCGGGTGGCCCGGCGGCAGCGGTTCGGGGTCGGTCACGTCGAGGGCGGCGGTGAGGCGTCCGCTCTCCAGTTCGGCGAGCAACGCCTTCGTGTCGACGACCGGTCCGCGCGCGACGTTGACGAGCAGGGCGCCGTCCTTCATCCGGGCCAGGAACTCCGCGTCGACGAGACCGCGGGTGGCCTCGGTGAGCGGTGTGGAGAGGATGACGACGTCGGCCTCCGGGAGCAGGGCGGGCAGTTCGGTGAGCGGGTGCACCGGACCGCGCGCCGTGGTGCGTGCGGAGCGCGCGACGCGCACGACCGGCGCGACCTCGAAGGGCACGAGCCGGTCCTCGATCGCGGCGCCGATCGATCCGTACCCGACGACGATCACCTTCCGGTCGGCGAGCGCCGGCCGGAACCCGCCGAGCCACTCGCCCCGGTCCTGGGCCCGCACGAAGTCCGGGATGCCGCGCAGCGACGCCAGGATCAGGGCCAGGGTCAGCTCCGCGGTGCTGGCCTCGTGCACCCCGCGCGCGTTGCACAGCCGGACGCCCGGGGGCAGGTGCCCGAGCCCGGGCTGCACGTGGTCGATGCCCGCGGAGAGGGTCTGGACGACCTGGACGGAGCGCATGTCCGGCAGCGGGCGTACCCCGATCCCGGCCGGCTTCATGTAGGGGACGACGTAGTACGCGCAGTCGGCCGGGTCGGCGGGAAAGGTCTCCTCGCCGTTCCAGTGGCGGTACACGGGGCCCTCGGGGAGGCCCTCGATCTCGTCCGGCGGGATGGGCAGCCACACGTCAGCAGTCATGGTCAGGAGGCTATGTCAGGGAGGCGGAGGGGCAGAGGTTAGGTTGGGTGGCCTGACGAGGGAGGGTCACGACCAGGTGGAGCGCAGGACGATCGGCGCGACGGCGCTCGCGGTGGGGGCCGTCGGACTGGGGTGCATGCCGATGAACTGGGCGTACAGCACATCGCGGCAGCGGGGCGACGAGTCGGTCAGGGCGGTGCACCGGGCCCTCGATCTGGGCGCCGGGCTGCTGGACACGGCGGACATGTACGGCCCGTTCACCAACGAGCTGCTGCTGGGGCGGGTGTTGAGGGAGCGGCGGTCCGACGCCTTCGTGTCGACCAAGGTCGGACTCCTTGTGGGCGAGCAGCACATCGTGGCCAACGGCCGCCCCGGCTATGTGAGACGGGCCTGCGACGCCTCGTTGCGCCGGCTGCAGACGGACGTCATCGACCTCTACCAACTTCACCGGGCCGACCCCGAGATACCGGTCGAGGAGACCTGGGGCGCGATGGCGGACCTGGTGCGGGCGGGGAAGGTGCGGGCGCTCGGGCTCTGCGCGGTCGGCGCGCGGTCGGCCCGGCGGCCGGGGGCGCGGCTGCACGACGCGACGATCCGGCAGCTGGAGCGGGTGCAGCAGGTCTTCCCGGTGAGCGCGGTGCAGGCCGAGCTGTCGGTGTGGTCGCCGGAGGCGCTGCGCACGCTGCTGCCGTGGTGCGTCTCGCGCGGCGTCGGCTTCCTCGCCGCGATGCCGCTGGGCAACGGCTACCTGACCGGCACGCTGACCCCCGGGCAGGGCTTCGAACCGGAGGACCTGCGCGCCCGGCACCCCCGCTTCACCGCCGAGATGATGGCCGCCAACCAGCCGATCGTGGCGGGCCTGCGCCGGATCGCGGCCCGGCACGGCGACGGGGTCACTCCGGCGCAGGTGGCGCTGGCCTGGGTGCTGGCCCAGGGACGGCACGTGGTGCCGGTGCCGGGTACCAAACGGGAGCGCTGGGTGAGCGAGAACGCGGGGGCGGCGGAGCTGCGGCTGACCGAGCGGGACCTGGCGGAGGTGCGGGGGCTGCCGGCGGCGCGGGGCTCCTGGGACTGACCGGAGCGGGGGGCCTGCCCGGGTTCGGGATGCGGCGATCGGGAACGTGGAAGGCCCGTGCGGCGTATGACAGGTAGAACCCGCCGCGTCGAAGGGACCATGATCGTGCAACGTCGAGCCGTGTCGGCCGTGTTGGCCGCCGCCGCCCTCCTGCTGACGGCCGGCTGCTCCTCCGGCGACGGGGACCCGTCGGACACGGACGGCAGCTCCCCCGCGACCACGACCGCGCGGTCCTCGCCGTCCGGACCGGCCGCCGAAGAGACGCCGCCCGCGAAGGGCTCCGTGAAGGTGCTCCGTACGGTCACCACGGGACTGGACAGCCCCTGGGGGCTCGCCCCGCTGCCGGGCGGCGACCTGCTGGTCTCCTCCCGCGACGACGCCACCATCACGCGCGTCGCCGAGAAGAACGGCGAGAAGACGGAGCTGGGCGAGGTGCCCGGGGTGTCCCCGTCGGGCGAGGGCGGCCTCCTGGGCATCGCACTCTCCCCCGACTACGCCTCGGACCACATGATCTACGCGTACTACACCTCCGCCTCGGACAACCGCATCGTGCGCATGCTGTATGACGAGAAGAAGCCGGCCGGTGAGCAGCTGGGGGCGCCCGACACGGTCTTCCGGGGGATTCCCAAGGGTGTGGTCCACAACGGCGGCCGGATCGCGTTCGGCCCCGACAAGATGCTCTACGCGGGCACCGGCGAGAGCGGTGACACCGGGCTGTCGCAGGACAAGGACTCCCTCGGCGGCAAGATCCTCCGGATGACACCGGACGGCGAACCGGCGCCCGGCAACCCCTTCCCCGGCTCCCCGGTGTACTCCTACGGCCACCGGAACGTGCAGGGGCTGGCCTGGGACGGCAAGCAGCGCCTGTTCGCCTCGGAGTTCGGCCAGGACACCTGGGACGAGCTGAACGCGATCAAGCCGGGCGACAACTACGGCTGGCCGGAGGCGGAGGGCGAGGGCGGCGGCTCCGGCTTCCACGACCCGGTGACCCAGTGGAGCACCGACGAGGCCTCCCCCAGCGGCATCGCGTACGCGGCGGGCTCGGTGTGGATGGCGGGGCTGGGCGGCGAGCGGCTGTGGCGGATCCCGCTGAAGGGCACGGAGACCTCGGCCGATCCGCAGTCGTTCCTGGAGGACGAGTACGGCCGGCTGCGCACGGTGGCCCCGGCGGGCGGCGACAAGCTGTGGCTCGTCACCAGCAACACCGACGGCCGCGGCGACGCGAAGGGCGACGACGACCGGATCCTGGAGCTGCAGGTGAGCTAGGCCGGACCGTCACTCCTCCTCGGGGCGCGAGGGCTTCGCCGCCTGCTCAGGGCGGGGCGGGTGGACGACGACGCGGCCCGAACCGAGGTCTATCGGGCCGCGGCCGGGGTCGCCGTCGCCGACGTCCTCGCGGGTCAGCTCCAGGCGGTTCTGCTCGTCGCGGGTGTGCTTGCGGCCGGGGGAGAACAGTTCGTCGAATGCGTTGAACACGCGTGCCTCCGTCGTTCGGCGTCCCTTACAGCGTAAACGTCACTCCGTCGAACCGGACGTGAGCCGTTCGGCGGGGAACAGCGCCAGCCGGTGGGCCAGTGCCGCCGCCTGGCCGCGGCCGGATACGCCGAGCTTCGCCAGGATGTTGGAGACGTGCACGCTGGCCGTCTTGGGCGAGATGAACAGCTCCTCGGCTATCTGGCGGTTGGTGCGGCCGTCCGAGACCAGGCGCAGCACGTCGCGCTCGCGGCCGGTGAGGCCCAGGGCCTCGGCCGGGCCGGCGGGGTCGGTGGCGGGGCCCGTGGGGTGGCCGAGGGTGAGGCGGGCGCGCTGGGCGAGCAGGGCGACGGCGTCGGTCAGCGGGCGCGCGCCGAGGTGGCCGGCGACGGTGCCGGCCAGGCGGAGCAGTTCCGTGGCGCGGGCGCGCTCGTCCTCGCCGCCGGTGGCCAGGAGGGCGCCGGCCAGCCGGTGGCGGACGCGGGCGAGATCGTAGGGCCGCTCCAGGCGCTCGAAGGCGGTGACCGCCTCCGACCAGGTCTGGGGGGTGTCCCGGTCCCGGGCGCGATGCAGTTCGGCGCGGACCCACTTCTCGTGGGCCTCCCAGACGGGGGCGCCGGTCGTCAGGGACTTGGCGGTCGCCGCGATGCGTTCGAGGGCCTCCGCCCGGCCCTCCTCGGCGGCCGGCAGCGCGCGGGCGTCGGCCTCCGCCGCGGCGGCGGACAGCAGCAGGGGCCAGCCGTAGCGCTGGGTGCCGGGCGGGAAGCCGGCGTCCAGGATGCGGCCGAGTTCGGCGCGGGCGTCCGGGAGGCGGCCGTCGGCGGCGGCTATGCCGACGGTGAGGGCGGCCAGCGGCAGATGGTGCTGCGGCATGGGGTCGTGGGTGCCGTAGGCGGCGCGGGCCTCGGCGTGCAGCCGGGCGGCCTCGGCGCGCTCGCCGCGGGCGAGGCCGACGACGGCCCGCTTGAGGGCGGCGCCGCCGCGGGGTGCGGGGCCCCGGCCGGGGGCGGCGGCCATGTCCGCGGCCCGCATCGCCTCGTCCCAGCGGCCCAGGGAGATCAGTGACTCGGCGAGATTGCCCCAGACCCAGGCCTCGGACTCCAGCAGGCCCATCCGCCGTGTGAGCTCGACGCCCTCGCGCAGGATGCCGATCGCGTCCTCGGAGCGGCCCACGCTCTCCAGCGTGGAGGGCAGGTTGACGTGGCTGCGGGCCACCACGGCGGAGCGTCCCTGCGCCACCACCAAGTCCCTGACCTGGAACATCTCCGCGAGTCCGGCCTCGATGTGCCCGGCATCCACCATCAGGCCGCCGAGGGTGAGGCGGGCGTTCAGCTCGATGTCGTCGGCGCCGACCATGCGCGCGTACTCGACGGCCCGCTCGGCGGCGGTGACCGCGCCGGGGCCCGGGCTGTGCAGCATCGACCAGTTGGCGGCCATGGCCAGGACCTCGGCGTGCACCTGGGAGGGCGGCAGGCCGCGGACCAGTTCCTGGGCGATGCCCAGCTCGCGCCAGCCGTCGCCGCGGCCCTGGGCCTGGACCAGGAGGGAGCGCTGCGTCCAGAACCAGGCGGCGCGCTGCGGGTCCCGGCCGCTCGCGCCCGGCCCGGCCCCCGTGTCCGGCTCGTCCTCCAGGAGCCGCAGCGCCCGCTTGGTGATCTTCATCGCGCGTTCGCGCTCCCCGCACAGCCGTCCGGCGACGGCGGCCTCGGCCATCAGGTCCAGGTAGCGCAGGGGCGTGGTGGCCGGGTCGCAGCCGCAGGGAGGGTAGACCTCGGTGTAGTCGACGGGGCGCAGCGTGGCGCGTACGTCGTCGGGGGCGGAGTCCCACAGCTCCATGGCCCGCTCCAGCAGCCGGAGCTGTTCGGAGTAGGCGTGGCGGCGGCGGGCCTCGACGGAGGCGTCGAGGACTGCGGGCAGGGCCTTCGCGGCGTCGTGGGCGTGGTACCAGTAGCTGGCCAGGCGCATCACGCGCTCCGTCGCGGGCACCAGCGTGGGCTCGGCGTCCAGGGCCTCGGCGTAGCGGCGGTTGAGGCGGGAGCGCTCGCCGGGCAGCAGGTCGTCGCCGACGGCCTCGCGGACCAGGGAGTGGCGGAAGCGGTAGCCGTCGCCGTCGGGCGCGGGGAGCAGGATGTTGGCGTTCACGGCGGACCGCAGCGCCTCGATCAGGTCGTCCTCGGCGAGCCGGGCGACCGCGGCGAGCAGCCGGTACTCGACGGTGGAGCCGCCCTCGGCGACGATCCGGGCGACCCGCTGGGCGCTCTCGGGCAGGGCCTCCACGCGGACCAGGAGCAGGTCGCGCAGGGAGTCGGTGAGGCCGGTGCAGCTGCCCTCGTGGGCGGCTACGGCCAGTTCCTCGACGAAGAAGGCGTTGCCGTCGGAGCGTTCGAAGATCTCGTCCACCTGGAGCGGGTCGGGTTCCTGGGCGAGGATGCCGGCGATCTGGCGGCCCACCTCGTCGCGGGTGAAGCGGCCCAGTTCGAGGCGGCGGACGGTGCGCAGCCGGTCGAGTTCGGCGAGCAGGGGGCGCAGCGGGTGGCGGCGGTGGATGTCGTCGGAGCGGTAGGTGGCCAGGACCACCAGGCGGCCGGTGCGCAGGGTGCGGAAGAGGTAGGCGATCAGGTGGCGGGTGGACGCGTCGGCCCAGTGCAGGTCCTCCAGGACGAGGAGGACGGTGTGCCGGGCGGCGACGCGCTCCAGCAGGCGGGCGGTGAGTTCGAAGAGGCGGGCCATGCTCTCCTCGTCGTGCCGGCCGCCGGTGCCCGGGGTTGCCTCGCCCACTTCGGGCAGCAGCCGGGCCAGCTCCTCCTCCTGTCCGGCGGCCGCGGCGGCCAGCTCCGTGGGCAGGTGGCGGCGCAGGGCGCGCAGCGCGGTGGAGAAGGGCGCGAAGGGCAGCCCGTCGGCGCCGATCTCGACGCAGCCGCCCAGCGCGACGACCGCGCCCTGCCGGCCGGCGGTGCCGGCGAACTCCTCGACGAGGCGGGTCTTGCCGACGCCCGCCTCACCGCCGAGCAGCAGTGCCTGCGGCTCGGCGGCGTCGGCGCGCCCGAGCGCGTCCTTCAACGTGCCCAGTTCACCGGCGCGGCCGACGAACACGGGACTCACGGACCTGGTCTCCACGGACGAGAGCATCGCACGCGGGTACGACAGCGGAGCAACGGTTTTCGGCGGCGGGACGGCGGTGGCCACGACGGCGGGGAGGGAGGCCGTGCGGCCTCCCTCCCCGGTCTCCCCGTTCACGCGACCCGGGCGAACCGGTGCCGGCGCTGTCGCGGCGTATGGCTCTCCGTCTCTGCGGCGGCGTGCCGGGCTTCGCGGCGGGCGGTGCGACGGGCCTGGACGGCCTCGCGGGCCAGCCGGGCCTCGTCGGCGCGGCGGATGAGTTCGGCGGAACGGGTCTGGTGGATCTCGTACTCGAACATGGTGTGTCCCTTGTCCCTTGGTGCGAGGTCGGTTTCGGCTTCGCTTTCCTGCGATGCCTCAACCTTCGTCTCCCAGGGGGGTCCGCCACATCGGGTAAGTTCCGCATCTTCGGCGCCGGGCGGGGGCCTTAGACGTGCGTGAGGGGTCTTAGGACGGGCGCCAGGTGCGCGCCGATGTCCTAAGACCCCTCAGAGGGCCTGGTCAGCCGGTGGACGGCAGGCCGAGAAGGATGTCCGTGTACTTCAGGACGGCCAGCAGCAGGCCGATGACGCCGAGGGCGACGCCCGCCCAGGCGACCGACTTGATCCACGGGGCCTGCGGCCGGCCGGGCGCGCCGAACGCCGGGCGGGCCAGCACCACGACGCCGACGATCAGGGCGACCAGGGCGAAGATGCCGCCCCACATCGCGGTGGCGTGCCAGGCGTTGCCGTAGCCCTTCTCGATCAGCGCGCCGACGTCGGAGGACGAGGACGTCTGGAGCTGGCCGATCAGCGACTCGCGCGCGGAGGCCACGGTGCCGACCCAGCTGCCCGTCAGGGAGACGATGCCCAGTCCGGCGGAGACGACGGCGCCCGCGCCCTGGCCGACGCCGGTGGGGCCGGCCTCGGTCCCGGTCGTGGCCTCGTCGATCGCGTCGTCATCGACCGCGTCGTCGTCCGGGGTGGCGTCGTCCTTCGTGGCGTCTGCGCCCTCCTGGGGACCGGTCCCGGCCTTCTCGGCGGCCTCGGGGGACTCGACGGCCTCGGTCGTCTCGTCCTTCTTGTGCTCGTCGGTCTTCACGCCGGTCTCGTCCACTGTCTTCGTTCCCATGCCTCGCACCGTACGGACGCTGTCTGAGAGGTCCCTTAATGATCCTTGTGAGCGGCACGCGCGCGTGCCGCACGCCACTCGGGTGCGAGCACCGCCCACACCTCCATGTCCTGGCGGACGCCCCGGTAGAGGGAGCTTTCGCGCAGCACACCCTCACGCATCATGCCGAGTCGCCGCGCGGCGTTGACACTCGGGGTGTTCGCCGAGGAGGCGTGCCACTCCACACGGTGCATGCCGCGCTCGTCGAAGGCCCAGTCGATCAGCACACGGGCACCGCGATTGACCAGGCCGCGACCGGTTCCGGCGGGTTCCAGCCAGCAGCCGATCTCGCAGACACCGGTGGTGGCGTCGAAGACGCGGTAGAGCAGGCCGCCGACGAGCCTGCCGTCCAGCCACAGCCCGTGCAGGAAGCCGCTGTCGGCGGCGTGCCGGTCGGCGTAGGCCTGGAGCACCTCCCGCGCGGAGCCGACGTCGGTGGCCTTCGCCCCGAAGGGGATGTGCTCGGTGATGAAGTCCCTGCCCCGGTCCAGATGGGCCAGGAACTCCTCGGCGTGCCAGGTCTCCAGGGGGCGCAGTTCGGCGCCGTCGTCACCCAGTGATATCGCGTACATCCCGCTGTCGTTCCTCCTCCGCGAGAACGTCCGCCACCTCGGCGTCCGTCGCAGCGGCCAGCCTCTCATGGGCGGCCCGGCACTCGGGCGGCTCGATGCTGATGCGCGGCAGTACGGCGTCCAGGCGGCGTGGCAGCCACCAGTTGGCGCGGCCGAGCAGGTGCATCAGCGCGGGCACCAGCAGCGTGCGCAGGACGAAGGCGTCCAGGGCGACGGCGGCGGCGAGCGCGATGCCGAACATGGCGATCACCCGGTCGCCGCTGAGCACGAAGGCGAGGAAGACCGAGATCATGATGACGGCGGCGGAGTTGATCACGCGGCCGGTCTCGGCGAGCCCGACCCGGACCGCACGGCGGTTGTCGCCGGTCTCCAGCCACTCCTCGTACATCCGGCTGACCAGGAACACCTGGTAGTCCATGGAGAGCCCGAAGAGCACCGAGACCATGATCACGGGCAGGAAGGGTTCGATCGGTCCCGCGCTGCCGAGGCCGAGCAGTTCGCTCCCCCAGCCCCACTGGAAGATCGCCACGACGACGCCGAAGGCGGCGGCCACGGCGGCGACGTTCATGGCGGCGGCCTTGAGGGGGATGCCGACGGAGCGGAAGGCGAGCAGGAGCAGCAGGCAGCCCAGGCCGACGACGACGCCGACGAAGAGGGGCAGCTTGCCGACGATGACCTCGGCGAAGTCGTCGTACCCGGCCGTCACCCCGCCCACGTGCACGTCGAGCGCGGTGCCGGCCTCGGCGCGCGGCAGCACCTCGGAGCGCAGCCGCTCGACGAGGTCGCTGGTGTCCCGGGACTGCGGCGCCGAATCGGGTACGACGGTGAGGTACGCGGCGTCGCCGGCCGAGTTGTACATCACCGGAGTCACCGAGGAGACGCCCTCGGTGGTGTGCAGGGTGGCGTCGAGGTTGTCCAGCGCGAGGCGGTCCTCGGCGCCGCGGACGTCGGTGACCAGGGTGAGCGGGCCGTTGACGCCGGGGCCGAAGCCGTCGGCGAGGAGGTCGTAGGCCTGGCGGGTGGTCGTGCCGCTGGGGTCGTTGCCCTGGTCGGAGGTGCCGAGGCGCAGATCCAGGGTGGGCAGAGCGAGCACGGTGATGACGACGAGGGCGACGGCGCCGAGCAGCTTGGGGTGCCGCTCGACGAAGGCCGACCAGCGCGCGGCGAACCCGGTCGGCACCTCGGGTTCGGGCCCGTGCTCCGCGAGCCGGCGCCGCTCGCGCCGGCTCAGCGCGCGGGGGCCGATGTACGACAGCAGGGCCGGCAGCAGGGTCACCGAGGCCGCGACGGTGAGGAGCACGGTCAGCGAGGCGGCGACGGCGACGCCGTTGAGGAAGCTCAGTCGGAGGATCAGCATGCCCAGCAGGGCGATGCAAACGGTCGCACCCGCGAAGACGACGGCGCGTCCCGTGGTCGCCACGGCACTGGCGGCGGCCTCGGTCACGGACAGGCCGCGCTTCAGTCCGCGCCGGTGTCTGGTGACGATGAACAGGGCGTAGTCGATCCCCACGCCGAGTCCGATGAGGGTGCCCAGCATGGGCGCGAAGTCGGCGACGGTCATGAAGTGACCGAGGAGCGTGATGCCGGCGTAGGCGGTGCCGACGGAGACCAGCGCGGTGGCGATGGGCAGCAGGGCCGCGGCCACGGAGCCGAAGGCGAGGAACAGCACGACCGCGGCCACGGCCACGCCGACGGCCTCGGCGAGGTGCCCGCCGGCCGAGTCGGTGAGCGCGACGGCGCCGCCGCCCAGTTCGACGCGGAGCCCGTCGGTCTCGGCCGCCTCGGCGGTCTCGACCACGGCCCGCGCCTCGCCCGCGTCGATGTCCCGGGAGGCGTCCTCGAAGGTGACCGTGGCGTACGCGGTGCGGGCGTTCTCGCTGATCCGGGGCGATTCGGGGTCGTCGTACGGGTTGGTCACCGCGGCCACCCCGGGCAGTTCCGCGATGCGCTCCAGGGTGCCGGTCATGGCCTGTTCGACGTCGGGGGCCCGGACGGTGCCGTCCGCGGTGTGCCAGACGACCGTGTCGCTGTCGCCGTCGAGGCCGGGGAAGCCGGAGGCGAGCAGCCGGGAGGCGCGGTCGGAGTCCGTGCCGGGGATCGCGTAGTCGTTGGAGTAGGCGGAGCCCGTGACCGCGGCGGCCGTGGCCACGCCGCCGAGGGCGAGGAGCCACAGCAGGACGGCGATGAGCCGACGTCGAACACACCAGCGTGCGAGGACTGCCACGAACGTGCTCCCAGGTGTCTGATTGTGGATCTTTGACCGGGGGCAGTCGTCCATGGCGTGAACGGCCCGCAAAGAACGCATGAGCAATGCGGAATCACTCTTGCAGCCGGAATTGATCGTTTGCGGACTTAGTGGGCTTATTCACAATAACGGCCCTGGGGGGGGGGGGCCGGGGGGGGGG
>NZ_JBHXNW010000009.1:0-48727 GCF_042717365.1 Streptomyces sp. NPDC058534 | reverse complement strand
TTCCCGGTTTTTTTTTGTTTTGGGTTTTTTTGGGTTTTTAAAAAAAACCCCCGCGGGGGGGGGCCGCGGGGGGGGGGGCGCCCCCCCCCAGGGCTCTCGGTGTACGGTGCTCAGCCCTCGGCCACGCCCAGCTTCTCCAGGATCAGCTCCTTGACGCGGGCCGCGTCCGCCTGGCCCCGGGTCGCCTTCATGACCGCGCCGACCAGGGCGCCGGCCGCGGCCACCTTGCCGCCGCGGATCTTGTCCGCGACGCCCGGGTTGCCGGCGATGGCGTCGTCGACGGCGGTGGTCAGCGCGCCCTCGTCGGAGACGACCTTCAGGCCGCGCTTGTCGACGACCTCGTCCGGCGTGCCCTCACCGGCGAGGACGCCGAGGATGACCTGGCGGGCCAGCTTGTCGTTCAGGTCGCCCTTCGCGACCAGCTCGGTGAGCCGGGCGACCTGCTGCGGGGTGATCGTCAGCTCGTCCAGCGCCTTGCCGGACTCGTTGGCGCTGCGGGCCAGCTCGCCCATCCACCACTTGCGGGCGGAGGTCGCGTCGGCGCCGGCGTCGATCGTGGCGACGATCGGGTCCAGCGCACCGGCGTTGAGGATCGACTGCATGTCGGTGGCCGAGATGCCCCAATCCGCGCGGAGCCGGCTGCGACGCACCAGCGGCAGCTCGGGCAGGGCGGACCTGATCTCCTCGACCCACGCGCGCGTGGGGGCCACGGGCACCAGGTCGGGCTCCGGGAAGTACCGGTAGTCCTCGGCCTCCTCCTTCACGCGGCCGGAGGTGGTGGACCCCGTGTCCTCGTGGAAGTGGCGGGTCTCCTGGATGATCGTGCCGCCGTCGCCCAGTACGGCGGCGTGCCGCTGGATCTCGAAGCGGGCCGCGCGCTCCACGGAACGCAGTGAGTTGACGTTCTTGGTCTCGCTGCGGGTGCCGAACTTCTCCCGGCCGTGCGGGCGCAGCGACAGGTTGACGTCGCAGCGCATCTGGCCCATCTCCATGCGGGCCTCGGACACGCCGAGGGCACGGATCAGCTCGCGCAGTTCACGGACGTAGGCCCGGGCGACCTCGGGGGCGCGCTCGCCCGCTCCCTCGATCGGCTTGGTGACGATCTCGATGAGCGGGATGCCGGCGCGGTTGTAGTCGAGGAGGGAGTGCGAGGCGCCGTGGATACGGCCCGTCGCGCCGCCGACGTGCGTCGACTTGCCGGTGTCCTCCTCCATGTGGGCGCGCTCGATCTGGACGCGGAAGGTCTCGCCGTCCTCCAGCTGCACGTCGAGGTAGCCGTCGAAGGCGATCGGCTCGTCGTACTGGGAGGTCTGGAAGTTCTTCGGCATGTCCGGATAGAAGTAGTTCTTCCGGGCGAAGCGGCACCACTCGGCGATCTCGCAGTTCAGCGCGAGACCGATCCGGATCGCCGACTCGACGCCGGTCGCGTTGACGACCGGGAGCGCGCCGGGCATGCCGAGGCAGACCGGGCAGGTCTGGGTGTTCGGGTCGGCGCCCAGCGTGGTCGAACAGCCGCAGAACATCTTGGTGCGGGTGCCGAGTTCGACATGGACCTCAAGGCCCATGACGGGGTCGTACGACGCCAGCGCGTCCTCGTACGACACCAGGTCGGTCGTGGTGGTCACGGTGAAACTTCCCTCTCAGCCCAGCAGGACGTCGTCGTCGCCCAGCCGCTTCAGCTCGCGGTAGAGAATCGCGAGGTTGGTGACGACCGCGGCCCCGGTCACGACGGCGTCGAGCAGGCGCAGCGTGTCGCTGTCACCGCGAGCCTTCTTGATCTGCTTGTAGACCCCGACGGCGCCGAACGCCGACGTGGCCATCGAGACGTACAGGCCGGACCGGGACTTCTTGAAGCCCTTTGCCTTGGTCAGTGCGCTCACAGCGACGGTGCCTCCTCGATCAGCGGGTGGCCCCACTGTTCCACGAAGGCGGCCTCTACGGCGGCGCCGACCTTGTACAGCCGGTCGTCCTTCATGGCGGGGGCGATGATCTGCAGACCCACCGGCAGGTTGTCCTCGGGGGCGAGGCCGCAGGGCAGCGACATGGCCGCGTTGCCCGCCAGGTTGGTGGGGATGGTGCACAGGTCGGCCAGGTACATCGCCATCGGGTCGTCGGCGCGCTCGCCGATCGGGAAGGCGGTGGTCGGGGTCGTCGGGGAGACGATCACGTCGACCTGCTCGAACGCCTTCTCGAAGTCCCGCGTGATGAGGGTGCGGACCTTCTGGGCGCTGCCGTAGTACGCGTCGTAGTAGCCGCTCGACAGGGCGTACGTGCCGAGCATGACGCGGCGCTTGACCTCGGGGCCGAAGCCGGCCTCGCGGGTCAGGGAGGTGACCTCCTCGGCGGAGTGCGTGCCGTCGTCGCCGCTCCGGAGGCCGTAGCGCAGGCCGTCGAAGCGGGCGAGGTTGGACGAGCACTCGGAGGGCGCGATCAGGTAGTACGCCGACAGCGCCAGGTCGAAGGACGGGCAGTCCAGCTCGACGATCTCGGCGCCCAGCGACTTCAGCAGCTCGACGGACTCGTCGAAGCGCTGGATGACGCCGGCCTGGTAGCCCTCGCCGCGGAACTGCTTGACGACGCCGACGCGCATGCCGGACACCGAGCCGTTGCGGGCGGCCTCGACGACCGCGGGGACCGGGGCGTCGACGGAGGTGGAGTCCATCGGGTCGTGCCCGGCGATCACCTCGTGCAGCAGGGCCGCGTCCAGGACCGTGCGGGCGCAGGGGCCGCCCTGGTCGAGGGAGGAGGAGAAGGCCACCATGCCGTAGCGGGAGACGCCGCCGTAGGTCGGCTTGACGCCGACCGTGCCGGTAACGGACGCGGGCTGGCGGATGGAGCCGCCGGTGTCGGTGCCGATGGCGAGCGGGGCCTGGAAGGCGGCGAGGGCGGCGGAGGAGCCGCCTCCGGAGCCGCCGGGGATCTTGGTGAGGTCCCAGGGGTTGCCGGTCGGGCCGTAGGCGCTGTTCTCCGTGGAGGACCCCATGGCGAACTCGTCCATGTTGGTCTTGCCGAGGATGACGACGTCGGCGGCCTTCAGACGCTTGGTGACGGTCGCGTCGTACGGCGGGATCCAGCCTTCGAGGATCTTCGAGCCGACGGTGGTCGGGATGCCCTCGGTGGTGAAGATGTCCTTCAGCGCGAGCGGCACGCCGGCCAGCGGGCCGAGCTGCTCGCCGCGCTCGCGCTTGGCGTCTACCTCGCGGGCCTGCGCGAGCGCGCCCTCGCGGTCGACGTGCAGGAAGGCGTGCACCTTCTCGTCGACGGCCTCGATGCGGGCCAGATGGGCCTCGGTGACCTGGACGGCGGTCAGCTCGCCGGCGGCGATCTTCGCGGCGATCTCGGCCGCGGTGAGCCTGATGATGTCGCTCATGGCGGTTACTCCTCCCCCAGGATCTGCGGCACCTTGAAACGCTGCTGCTCCTGGGCCGGGGCGCCGGAGAGCGCCTGCTCGGGCGTGAGCGACGGACGGACCTCGTCCGGCCGCATGACGTTCGTCAGCGGGAGCGGGTGCGAGGTCGGCGGTACGTCTTGGTCGGCGACCTCGCTGACGCGGGCGACCGCGCCGATGATGTCGTCGAGCTGTCCCGCGAAGTGCTCTAGCTCTTCGGGCTTCAGCTCCAGACGCGCCAGCCGGGCGAGGTGGGCGACCTCCTCGCGCGTGATGCCAGGCATGCAGCGTTCCTCTGGGTGAGTGTGTGTTCTTCGGGCAAGTCGGTTGGCCCAATCCTATGGGGCGCGGGCGGGTGGTCGTTAAACGGTTTCCCTCAGCGCCCCGAAGGGGCGCGGGGCTGTGCCGATCTGCGGCTCCGCCGCGCGGGCGCGACCAGCCACAACGAAGCCGCAGACGGTCGGCGGCCGTACGTGGCGCCTACCCGACCCGCCCCTGGTCCTCCCCGGCGGCAGCCGGCAGCGCCGGCGCGGGCCGCTGCCACCCCCGCGACCCCCGCGCCCGCAGCCACGCCGTCGTCTCCTCCGGCGGCATCGCCGCCGCGACCAGCCACCCCTGTACGGCGTCGCAGCCCAGGTCGCGCAGGCCCTCCCAGGTCTCGTCGTCCTCCACGCCCTCGGCGACGACGAGCAGACCGAGCGAGTGCGCGAGGTCGACGGTGCAGCGCACGATGGCCGCGTCCTCGGCGTCGACGGCCAGCCGGGCCACGAACGAGCGGTCGATCTTCAGCTCGCTGACCGGGAGCCTGCGCAGGTGGACGAGGGAGGAGTAGCCGGTGCCGAAGTCGTCCAGGGACATCTTCACGCCGTGCCCGGTCAGCGCGTTGAGGGTGTCGGCGGCGCGCTGCGGGTCCTCGAGGAGTACGTGCTCGGTGATCTCCAGTTGGAGCGCTCCCGCGGGGACTCCGTGCCGGGCCAGCCGGGCGGCCACCGCGCCCGCGAAGCCGGGGGTGTGGACGTCGCGCGGGGAGACGTTGACCGCGACCGGCACGAAGAGGCCCTGGGAGCGCCACTGGGCGACCTGCGCGAGCGCCGTCTCCAGCACGTACTCGGTGAGGTGGGGCATCAGCCCGGAGGACTCGGCGATCGCTATGAACTCGTCCGGCGGGACCTTGCCGCGCTCGGGGTGCACCCACCGGACCAGGGCCTCCAGGCCGGCGACCTGTCCGTCGAAGCGCACCTTGGGCTGGTAGTGGAGCTGGACCTCGTGGGCGTCCAGGGCGCGGCGCAGGTCGCCCAGCAGGCCGAGGCGGTCCGGGGTGTTGGAGTCCCGCTTGGACTCGTAGACCTCCACGCCCGTACGGTCCCGCTTCGCCTGGTACATCGCCACGTCGGCGCGGCGCAGCAGTCCTTCGGCGTCCAGCGCGTGGTCGGGGAAGACGGCGACGCCGGCGCTGGCCTCCAGGACGAGGGTGAGTCCGTCCAGGTCCATCGGGGAGCTGAGCGCGGCCACGAGGCCCCGGGCGATCCGGGTCGCCGACGTGGTGGAGTCGGCGACGGGCAGTAAGACGGCGAACTCGTCGCCGCCGAGCCGCGCGGCCTCCGCCCCGCGCGGCAGGGCCTGCCGCAGCCGGTCGGCGATCTGGAGCAGTAGCCGGTCGCCGGCGAGGTGTCCGAGGGTGTCGTTGACCGAACGGAAGCGGTCGAGGTCGATCAGCATCAGGGCGGCGCGGGCGCCGATGCGCTCGGCGTCGTCCAGCGCGGTCCAGGTCCGCTCCAGGAGCCACTGCCGGTTGGGCAGTCCGGTGAGGGGGTCGCGGAGCTGTTCCTCGGCGCGGGCGCGGGCGATCCACAGGGTGGAGTCGAGGGCGATCAGCGGGATGGCGAACAGCGGCAGCAGCAGCGGCTTGGCGACGGCGACGACGCAGATCAGCGGGGCGATGCCGAGCAGGGCGACGGCGACCAGGCCCTGTCTGACCAGGGCGGTGCGGGCGACGGTGGGCAGGCCGGCGCGGGGGGCCTGGAGGTACCACAACAGGGCGCGGGTGACGGCGAGATAGGCGGCGGCGACGAGCACCACCTTGGGTGCCGCGTACACGCCCCAGGTGTTGGGGTCCCAGGGCTTCTCCACCGACGGTACGGAGCCGCAGACGCCCAGCAGCAGGGCACCCGCGGCGACGCCGAGGATGTCCACCGCGCCGTGCAGGACGCCCTGCCGCCAGCGGCCCCGGCGGGCTATGCCGACCAGGACGACGACGGTGAGGCTGACCAGGCCGGCCGGAATCCAGCCGTACAGCAGCAGGACGGCGAGGGTGAGGGCGGCGCCGGAGCCGGTGCCGCCCCACCAGCGGGAGCGGCCGAGCATGACGAGGTGGCCGACGACGATGCCGGCCAGCACGGCCAGGGACCAGCCGGCGGTGCCGGCCGGGAAGAGGGCGTGGCCGTCGGCGAACGCCCGGTAGAACCCGGCGCCCAGCACGAAGGCGGCGGCCGCGACGATGGCCGCGGGCAACGCGGGCCAGGACAGGTGCCGTTCACCCTCGGCGTCGGACAGGTCGGGGGCGTGGCCCGGGGACGACGGCACCGGCCCGCGGGCGCTCGCCGCGGGATACGGGGCACCACCCGCGCGTTGCCCCACCCACCGGCCCGCGTGCCACGCGTCCACCATGCGACGCAGGCGCGGCCGTGAGCCCGCGGCAGCGCTCTCGGTCGGTTCCATTCCCGTCCCTCTCACAGCCTGCGGTGCCCACGCCACGCGGTCCCCGCCTCGACCACCATCAACGGCTCCGCGTTGGAAGACCCTGCCCCTGTCCCTCGCGGCAGGGGGATGCACCGACCGCGGCTGGGCCCGGCAGGTGCACACCTCAACAGTAGGCCGCGGAAGGCTTCCAGGGGCACCGGTCGTCAACGGTTGCCCGAATGCGACCCGGCCACCCTCATGCATCTGATATGCGCCGATCGGGTGGCCTTCAACCGCTATTCCTCAGCCGAAAGTGCGACGTCGGCCGCCGCTTCGGCTCCTTGTTCGAGCAGGACGGTGAAACCGTCCTCGTTCAGAACCGGCACCTTCAGTTGCATCGCCTTGTCGTACTTCGACCCGGGGTTGTCACCGACCACGACGAACGACGTCTTCTTGGACACCGATCCGGTCACCTTGGCACCCCTGCTCTGGAGGGCGTCCTTGGCGCCGTCGCGGGTGAAGTTCTCCAGGGTGCCGGTGACCACGACGGTGAGCCCTTCGAGCGGGCGCGGGCCTTCGTCCTCGCCGCTCGACCGGTCCTCCAGGGGAACTCCGGCCGCCTTCCACTTGCGCACGATCTCGCGGTGCCACTCCTCGGCGAACCACTCCTTGAGGGCGGTGGCGATGATCGGGCCGACGCCGTCGGTGTTCGACAACTCCGCCTCGGTGGCCTGCTCGATGCGGTCGAGCGAGCGGAACTCGCGGGCCAGGGCCTGTGCGGCGACGGGCCCGACGTGCCGGATGGACAGGCCGTTGATGAAGCGGGCGAGCGGGCGGGTGGTCTTGGCCTCCTCGATGTGCCCGAGCAGCGCGAGGGTGTTTTTCTTCGGCTCGCCCTCCTTGTTGGCGAAGACCGTGACGATCTTCTCCTCGCCGGTCTTCGGGTCGCGCTTGGGCAGTCCGCTGTCCTGGTCGAGGACGTACGCCCTGATGGGCAGCAGCTTCTCGACGGTGAGGTCGAAGAGGTCTCCCTCGTCGACCAGCGGCGGCTCGGCCGGCTCCAGCGGCCCGGTCAGCGCGGCCGCCACGACACCGCCGAAGTGCTCGATGTCCAGGCACTCCCGGCCCGCGAGGTAGGAGACACGCTCACGCAACTGGGCCGGGCACGTACGGGCGTTGGGGCACCGCAGGTCGATGTCGCCCTCCTTCATCGCCTTCAGCGGAGTCCCGCACTCGGGGCACTTCGCCGGCATCACGAACTCCCGCTCGCCGCCGTCCCTGAGGTCGGCGACCGGCCCGAGGATCTCCGGGATGACGTCGCCCGCCTTGCGGAGCACCACGGTGTCGCCGATGAGCACGCCCTTGGACCTGACGACGTCCTGGTTGTGCAGCGTGGCGAACTCGACCTCGCTGCCGGCCACGGTGACCGGCTCGACCTGCGCGTAGGGCGTGACCCGGCCGGTGCGGCCGACGCCGACCTTGATGTCGACGAGCTTGGTGTTGACCTCCTCCGGCGCGTACTTGTAGGCGATGGCCCAGCGGGGGGCGCGGGCGGTGGAGCCGAGCCGGCCCTGGAGGCGGATCTCGTCGAGTTTGACGACGACTCCGTCGATCTCGTGCGCCACGGAGTGCCGGTTCTCGCCGTAGTACGCGATGAACTCCCGTACGCCGTCGAGGCTGTCCACCACCCTGTTGTGCGGGGAGGTGGGCAGGCCCCAGGTCTTCAGCAGGTCGTACGCCTGGGAGAGGCGGGTCATGCCCGAGTAGCCCTCCAGGACGCCGATGCCGTGGACCACCATGTGCAGCGGGCGGGTGGCGGTGACGCGCGGGTCCTTCTGGCGCAGGGAACCGGCCGCCGCGTTGCGGGGGTTGGCGAAGGGCTTGTCCCCCGCCTCGTTCAACCGGGCGTTGAGTTCCTGGAACTTCTCCATCGGGAAGTAGACCTCGCCGCGGATCTCCACGCGGTCGGGGACCTTGTCGCCCCCCAGGCGCTCGGGGATCTCGGCGATGGTGCGGATGTTGGGCGTGATGTCCTCGCCGGTGCGGCCGTCGCCGCGGGTGGCCGCGCGGACGAGGCGGCCGCGCTCGTAGGTGAGGTTGACGGCGAGTCCGTCGACCTTCAGCTCGCACAGGAAGTGGTACTCCTGCTCGCCCAGCTCCCTGGCGATGCGCTCGGTCCAGGCGGCCAGTTCCTCGTCGTTGAAGGTGTTGTCGAGGGAGAGCATGCGCATGGGGTGCGCGACGGCCGTGAACTCGGTCTCGTAGGAGCCGGCGACCTTCTGGGTCGGGGACTCGGGGGTGCGCAGCTCAGGATGGCGCTCCTCCAGCTCCTCCAGGGTGCGCAGCAGCCGGTCGAAGTCCGCGTCGCTGACGACGGGGGCGTCCTTCACGTAGTACCGGAAGCGGTGCTCCTCGATCTGCTCAGCGAGCCGCGCGTGCTTCTCGCGCGCCTCCGCGGGCACGCTTGTCGTCTCCGCTTGCTTGTCGCCGGCCACCGTCATGTCCTCCCGTTACTCTGGGTTGTCCGCGAGGGATCTCGCCGCCCGGACGCACTGGGCGAGGGCCCGGCGGGCGTACGCGGGGGAAGCGCCCGCGAGTCCGCACGACGGAGTGACGGTGACCGCCTCCGCGAGCAGCTCCGGCCGCAGCCCCAGCCTGCGCCACAGCGTCCTGACACCCATGACGCTACCGGCAGGGTCTGACAATGCCGTGTCCGTGCCGGGCACGACACCGGCGAAGAGCCGGGTGCCCGACTCGACCGCCTCGCCGATCTCCTCGTCGTCACGCTCGGTGAGGAGCGAGAAGTCGAAGGAGACGCCCGCGACGCCCGCCCGGCGCAGCAGGGCGAAGGGGACGTCCGGTGCGCAGGAGTGGACCACGACGGGGTCGCCGCCGCCCTGGACTCCGGCGACGTCGCGCAGGGTGGCCTCGACGAGCTGGCGGTCCACGGCCCGGTGGGTGCGGTAGCCGCTGGCGGTGCGCACCTGGCCGCGCAGGACGGCGGTGAGCGAGGGTTCGTCGAGCTGGAGCACGACACGGGCGCCGGGTACGCGGCGCCGTACCTCCGCCAGGTGCAGGCGCAGGCCCTCGGCGAGCGAGGCGGCGAGGTCGCGGCAGGCGCCGGCGTCGGACAGGACCGCCTCGCCGCCCCGGAGTTCGAGGGCGGCGGCGAGTGTCCACGGGCCGACGGCCTGGACCTTGAGCGGCCCCTGGTAGCCCTGGGTGAACTCCTCCAGGGCGTCGAGGTCCTCCCCGAGCCAGGCGCGGGCCCGCTTGGTGTCCCGTCCGGGCCGGTCGCCCAGCCGCCAGCCGCTGGGCTCCACGCGCGCGTACAGCTCGACGAGCATCCCGGCGGTGCGGCCGATCATGTCGGCGCCGGGGCCGCGGGCGGGCAGTTCGGGGAGGAAGGGGAAGTCCTCGAAGGTGCCGGTGGCGGTCTTGACGGCCTCGCGGGCGTCGTCTCCCGGGAGGGAGCCGACGCCCGTGGCGGGACCGAACCTGGACTGGCTGTTTTCACTCACCGCAGCAGCCTACGGAACCCCCCGTCGCCGTCACCTTCCCGGGCGCACCGTCAGGTCGTTGATCTCCGCGTCCCTCGGGAGGTCGAGGGCCGTCAGGATCGTCGTGGCGACCGACTCGGGGTCGATCCACTTCGACGCGTCGTACTCCTTGCCCTCCTGCTGGTGGACCTTGGCCTGCATGGGGCTGGCGGTGCGGCCGGGGTAGACCGAGGTGACGCGGACGCCGTTCGCGTGCTCCTCCTGGCGCAGGGCGTCGGCGAGCGCCTTGAGGCCGTGCTTGGAGGCGCCGTAGGCGGACCAGCCGGCGTGGGCGTTGAGGCCGGAACCGGAGTTGACGAACAGCACCTGGCCCTGGGCGACGCGGAGCTGGGGCAGGAAGAGGCGGGTCAGCTCGGCGGGGGCGATGAGGTTGACGGCCAGCTGGTGGCGCCAGGTCTTCGGGGTGAGGTCGCCGACCGGGCCGAGGTCGACGACTCCGGCGATGTGCAGCAGCGAGTCCACGCGGTCGGGCAGCGTCTGGTGCGAGAAGGCCCAGGAGAGCTTCTCCGGGTCGGCCAGGTCGCCGACCAGCGTCTTCGCACCGGGGTAGGCGGCCGCGAGTTCCTTGGCGCGGCCCGCGTCGCGCGCGTGCAGGACGACGTCGTCGCCGCGCTCGTGCAGGCGGCGGGTGACGGCCGCGCCGATGCCGGAGCCCGCTCCGGTGATCACATGTGTAGCCATGCCCGTCATGCTCGCACCACCGGTGGCCTACTCGATGCCCTGGCTCTCCTCCAGGTAGGCCAGCGCGCCGACCGGCTCCTCGGCGAAGAAGACCAGCTCGGTGAGGGGGCGGGGCAGGAAGCCCTCGTCCTCCATGCGGCGGAACTGCTCCTTGAGGCCGTCGTAGAAGCCGGCCGTGTTGAGCAGGACGACGGGCTTGTCGGTGTGCCCGTGCTTCTTCAGCTCCAGGATCTCCGTCGCCTCGTCGAGCGTGCCGGTGCCGCCGACCATGATCACCACGGCGTCGGCCTTCTCCAGCAGCAGCCGCTTGCGCTCGGCGAGGTCCCCCGCGATCACCATCTCGTCGGCGCCCTCGCGCGCCTTGGCGGCCAGGAAGTCCACCGAGACTCCCAGCAGTCGCCCTCCGGACTCCTGCACGCCGTCGGCGACCACCTTCATCAGGCCGACGTCGGAGCCGCCCCAGACCAGGGTGTGGCCGCCCTTGCCGAGGAGTTCGGCGAACTCCTTCGCGGGGCCGGTGTAGCGCGCGTCGAGGTCGGCGGCGGAGAGGAAGACGCAGATGTTCATGGGGCAACGGTACGTTCGGCGCGCGGCGGGGAAGAACCCGGCTTCCGGACGCGCTGAACTGACCGAACCCACTGTCCGAGGAGGACGATCGTGACCAAGGGACACATCATCACCGTGGAGCCGAGCGACCGGCACGTGCGCGCGGTGCACGGCGGCCAGGTCCTGGCGGAGAGCGACAAGGCGCTGGTCCTGCACGAGACGGGCTGCCCCGACCGCTTCTACATCCCGGCCGAGGACGTACGGCTCGACCTGTTGACGCCCTCCGGCACGCGGACGCACTGCCCCTTCAAGGGCGACGCGTCCTACTGGTCGCTGCCCGAGGCGGCGGACCTGGTCTGGGCGTATCCGGACCCGAAGGCGGAGGTGGCGGAGATCAAGGACCACCTCTGCTTCTACGACGTCGAGGTGTCCTGAGCGATTAATCGCGCGCTTTAGGGCAGTCTGCACAGACATGGAGAAGAACACCCTTTCGCGCGACGGCACGCGCATCGCCTACGAACGCACCGGGCGGGGACCCGCGGTCGTCCTCGTCAGCGGCGCCATGTCGACGGGCGCCACGACCGCACCCCTGGCCGCGGAGCTGTCGGACCGCTTCGACGTCACCGTGTACGACCGCCGGGGCCGCGGCGGGAGCGGCGACACGCCGCCCTACGCGGTGGAGCGCGAGATCGAGGACCTGGCCGCCCTGATCGAGGCGGTGGGCGGCGAGGCGTGCCTGTACGGCATGTCGTCGGGCGGCGCGCTGGCGCTCCGGGCGGCGGCGAGCGGGCTGCCGGTGCGCCGGGTCGCCGTGTACGAGGTGCCGTACGCCATGGACGACGCCGCGGCGCGGTCCGCCGAGGAGTACACCGAGGGGCTCGCCGAGGCGCTCGGCAAGGACAGGCGCGGGGACGCGGTGGAGCTGTTCCTGCGCCGCACCGGCCTGGGCGAGGACATGATCCGGGGCGCCCGGCAGTCGCCGATGTGGGCGGGCATGGAGTCGGTCGCGCCGAGTCTGGCGTACGACGACGCGGTGATGGGTGACAGCCGGGTCCCGGAGGCCCGGATCGCCTCGATCACCGCTCCCCTGCTGGCCCTCGCGGGCGGCGCGAGCGACGCCTGGTGGCACGAGGCGGCCCGGGCGGTCGCCGACGCGGCACCGCGCGGCACCTACGGCACCGTGGCGGGACAGGCCCACATGGTGGAGCCGGGGGTACTGGCGCCGGTGCTGACGGAGTTCCTGGGGCGGTGAGCCCGGCGGACCCAGGGCCGTCGTCCGGATCATGCCGCGGCCGCGGGGTCCGGCAGACACGTCCGCCGCGCCGGCGTCGGTTACCGGCTCCCCCGCGCCCGACCGCGCTCGCGCCCCGGGACCCCATCGCGCGTGCCGCGGCCGCGGGGTCCGGCAGACACGTCCGCCGCGCCGGCGTCGGTTACCGGCTCCCCCGCGCCCGACCGCGCTCGCGCGCCGGGACCCCATCGCGCCGGCGCTCTCCTCCGCCGCTCGGCCGCACGCGCAGCTCTGCAGGCGGGCCGGACTGGACGTACCCGACGGGTTCCGCGTCGACTCCGGCCTCCTCGCCGGACGGCCGCGCCGGGGGCCGCCGACGTGGGGACGACCGGCACAGGGTCGCGGCCGGGGGCGAGGACGAGCAGTGTGAGCCGTTCGCCGCGTTCTCCAGGGAGCGGACCGGACCGCTGCGCCGGACCCCGCTCACCGGCGCCGACCGGTCACGTCGACTCCCGCGGCCCCGGCCCGGACGACGGGCCCCGCGCTCAGGCCGCGCCGGCGGTCGCACGCGTGGTGGACGCGATCGTCGCCGAGCCCACCACGCGCGTGCCGTCGTACAGCACGATCGCCTGGCCGGGGGCGACGCCGCGCACCGGCTCCGCGAAGGACACGTCCAGCGCGTCGTCGACCAGCTCGGCCCGCACCTCGGTCTCGCCGCCGTGGGCGCGCAGCTGGGCCGTGTAGGTGCCGGGGCCGACGGGGGCCGCGCCGCACCAGCGGGGCTTGATCGCGCGGAGGGCGTCGACGTCGAGGGCCTGGGCCGGGCCGACCGTGACCGTGTTGTCCACGGGCGAGATGTCCAGGACGTAGCGCGGCTTGCCGTCGGGGGCCGGGGTGCCGATCCTGAGCCCCTTGCGCTGGCCGATGGTGTAGCCGTAGGCGCCCTCGTGGGTGCCGAGCCGGTTGCCCGCCTCGTCGACGATGTCGCCCTCGGCGCGGCCCAGGCGGTCGGCGAGGAAGCCCTGGGTGTCGCCGTCGGCGATGAAGCAGATGTCGTGCGAGTCGGGCTTCTTGGCCACCGCCAGCCCCCTGTGCTCGGCCTCCGCGCGGATCTCGTCCTTGGTGGTGAGCGTGTCGCCGAGCGGGAACATCGCGTGGGCGAGCTGCCGGTCGTCCAGCACACCGAGGACGTAGCTCTGGTCCTTGGCCATGTCGGAGGCGCGGTGCAGTTCGCGGACGCCGTCCTCGCGCAGGATCACCTTGGCGTAGTGGCCGGTGCAGACGGCGTCGAAGCCGAGGGCCAGCGCCTTGTCGAGCAGCGCGGCGAACTTGATCTTCTCGTTGCAGCGCAGGCACGGGTTCGGGGTGCGGCCGGCCTCGTACTCGGCGACGAAGTCCTCGACCACGTCCTCGCGGAAGCGGTCGGCGAGGTCCCACACGTAGAACGGGATGCCGATGACGTCCGCGGCGCGGCGGGCGTCGCGCGAGTCCTCGATGGTGCAACAGCCCCGGGCGCCGGTGCGGAAGGACTGCGGGTTCGCGGAGAGCGCGAGGTGGACGCCGGTCACGTCGTGCCCCGCCTCGGCCGCGCGGGCGGCGGCGACGGCGGAGTCGACCCCGCCCGACATGGCGGCGAGGACGCGAAGGGGACGGGTGCGCTGCGGGGTGTCAGTCATAACCCCTCCAGAGTACGGGGAGGGCGGGAACCGGAGCGCGCGAGTATGCGTTGAAGATCGCATGGGGGCGAAGCACGAATCCACGAATGAGTCCACGAGCGGGTCCACCGGCGGGTCCGCGGGCCGGTCCGGCGACGCGGACCGGCGGATCGGCCGGCGCGCGCTGATCGTCGGCGGTGCCGCGGCGGCCGTGGGCACGGCCGTACTGGCCCGCGACGACCTGGCCCGGCTGTGGTGGCGGGTGCCGGGCGTCGAGCGGCCCCGCGAGGAGGGTGTCGTCGACTACGCCGGTGCGCGCTGGGTGGCCGCGTCGGACGAGAACTGGCGGCGGGCGGACCGGCCGGACGACTTCGGCGTCGACATGGTGATCGTGCATGTGACCCAGGGCAGTTTCGACAGCGCGGTGAAGGCGTTCCAGGACCCGGGGCACCAGGCGGCCGCGCACTACATAGTCGGCCAGGACGGCCGCGTCACCCAGATGATCCGCGAACTGGACGTGGCGTACCACGCGGGCAACCGCGACTACAACGAACGCAGTGTCGGCATCGAGCACGAGGGCTTCGTGGACCGCCCGCAGGACTTCACCGACGCGATGTACGCCGCCTCCGCGCGCGTGACGGCGGGGATCTGCGCGCGGTACGAGATACCCCTGGACCGCGAGCACATCATCGGCCACGTGGAGGTGCCGGGCACCGACCACACCGACCCGGGGCCGCACTGGGACTGGGAGCGGTACATGAAGCTGGTCCGCCGGGCGGCCACGAGCACCCCGTCGTCCCGTCCGTCCCGGTCCGGCGCGTAGAACGCCGTCCCGGTCCGGCGCGTAGAACGCCGTCCGGGTCCGGTGCGTAGAACGCCGTCCGGGTCCGGTGCGTAGAACGCCCCCCAGGCCGGTGGCCTACGTCAGCCCGGCCGCCCGCGCCCGCTCCACCGCGGGGCCGATCGCCTTGCCGAGTGCCTCCACGTCGGCCTCCGTGGAGGTGTGGCCGAGGGAGAAGCGCAGGGTGCCGCGGGCCAGGTCGGGGTCGGTGCCGGTGGCCAGCAGGACATGACTGGGCTGGGCGACGCCCGCCGTGCAGGCGGAGCCGGTGGAGCACTCGATGCCCTGGGCGTCGAGCAGGAGCAGCAGGGAGTCGCCCTCGCAGCCGGGGAAGGTGAAGTGGGCGTTGGCCGGCAGGCGCCCCTCCCGTGCCGGGTCGCCGCCGAGGATCGCGTCCGGGACCGCCGTACGGACGGCGTCGACCAGGTCGTCGCGCAGGGCGCCGATCTCACGGGCGAACCACTCGCGCTGCTCGGCGGCGAGGCGTCCGGCGACCGCGAAGGAGGCGACGGCGGGGACGTCGAGGGTGCCGGAGCGGACGTGGCGCTCCTGGCCGCCGCCGTGCAGGACGGGCACCGGGGTGTACTCGCGGCCCAGCAGCAGCGCGCCGATGCCGTAGGGGCCGCCGATCTTGTGGCCGGAAACGGTCATCGCGGCGAGCCCGGAGGCGGCGAAGTCGACCGGGATCTGGCCGACGGCCTGGACCGCGTCGGCGTGCAGCGGTACACCGAACTCCGCGGCCACGTCGGCGAGTTCACGGACCGGCAGGATCGTGCCGATCTCGTTGTTGGCCCACATGACGGTGGCGAGGGCGACGTCGTCGGGGTTGCGGGCGACGGCCTCGCGCAGCGTGTCGGGGTGCACGCGGCCGTGGGCGTCCACGGGCAGGTACTCGACCCGCGCGCCCTCGTGCTCGCCCAGCCAGTGGACGGCGTCGAGGACCGCGTGGTGCTCGACGGGGCTGGCCAGGACCCGGGTGCGGGCCGGGTCGGCGTCGTGCCGGGCCCAGTACAGGCCCTTGACGGCGAGGTTGTCGGCCTCGGTGCCGCCGGAGGTGAACACCACCTCGCTGGGGCGGGCGCCGAGCGCTTCGGCGAGGGTCTCGCGGGCCTCCTCGACGGTGCGCCGCGCGCGGCGGCCGGACGCGTGGAGCGAGGAGGCGTTGCCGGTGACGCCCAGGTGCGCGGTGAGTGTCTCGACCGCCTCGGGAAGCATCGGGGTGGTCGCGGCGTGGTCGAGGTAAGCCATGGTGAGGCCGATTCTACGGGGCACTTGTGCCCGGCCTCAGAGCAAGGTTGGCTTCTTCCGCGCGCGGCCCCGTGGACCGTTCGCGCGCACGGTCGCGCGGGCCGGGTGCCGGTTCACAGACTCCACGACATCGTGTTGTCCGTGGCCATGAACGCCGCCAGGACCAGCAGGTCGGCGATGCCCAGGCCGAGGCCGAGGAGGGCCCGGCCGCGGCGGGCGGTGCCGCGCCACAGGGCGACGGACGCCAGGGCGATGGCGATCGGGCCCAGGAAGACGTTGAGGACGAGCAGGCCGAGCAGGCCGAGGACGAAGGAGGCGACGGCCATGCCGTCGGTGTCCCGGATGCCGGTGCGGCGGGCGGAGCGGGTGGCCGGTGCGGTGAGCTGCATGAGGTTCTCCCTACTGGGCTTCGGGTCCGTGCGTCAGTGGGCTTCAGTGGGCTGAGGTGCTCCGTCGGCGGCCGTACCGCTCGCGGATGGCGAAGACGCCGAGCCAGACTGCGATGACCAGGCCGACGGCGACGGAGACGGTGAGCGGCGCGTGGGCGACGGTGCCCAGCACCACACCGAGGAGCAGCAGTGCGACAACGAGAAAGATCATGGTGCGGATCCCCCCAATCTCTGATTACAGTTGTTCACTGACTACTCAGTCTAGCGCGCCGCACGGCTTTTCAATTCCAGAGAACAGTTGTTAACTGCATGGTATGAGTCACACTCCCGGCGTTCGGCAGGCCCAGAAGCGCAAGACCCGGCAGGCGCTCCTGGACGCGGCGCTCGGGCTGCTGGAGGAGCAGAGCCTGAGCAGCCTGGGTCTGCGCGAGGTCACCCGCGCCGTGGGCGTCGCCCCGACCGCCTTCTACCGGCACTTCCGCTCCACGGCGGATCTGGGGGTGGCACTGGTCGAGGAGGCGCTGGGCAGCCTGCAACCGATGATCCGGACCACGGTGTCACCGGCCGAGGGCAGCGACGAACGCATCGCCCGCGCGGTCGAGTTGATCGCCGGACATGTGGCCGCGCACCCGGCGCACGTCCGATTCATCGCCCGGGAGCGGCACGGCGGCGTGCAGCCGGTGCGTGAGGCCATACGGGAGCAACTGGCCCGGTTCGCCGAGGAGGTGCAGGCCGAGCTGGCCAAGGACGCGGAGTCGGCGGGCTGGAGCGAAGCGGACCTGCGGATGCTGGCCGGCCTCTACGTCGACCAGATGCTGATCACGGCATCCCTGTTCCTGGAGGCACTGGATGCCACCGAGGAGGAGCGCAGGCGCGCCGCGGAGACGGCGACGCGGCAACTGCGGCTGATCAGCGTCGGCCGCCGGCACTGGCTGGACTGACCGAACCGCCGTGAACAGAACGCCGGGCGGCCGACGTGGCGCGGGACTGGGGAGCCGGACCCGCGCCAGCTGGCGGGACTGGGCGACCAGGCGGTCGGCACTGTCCCAGACCTCGCCGTCCTCCTCCAGGAAGCCACCGGCGAGGTTACGGGTGGTGATGGAGACCCGTAGCGGGCCCGGCGCCGGGCGGCACCGCACGTGCACGGTCAGCTCGACCGTCGGCACCCAGCCCTTCAGCCCCATCTCGAAGGCGGTCGGGGGCAGCGCGTCCACCGCGAGGAGCAGCGAGAGCGGGTCGGCGTCGCGGCCGTCGGCCAGCCCGAACCAGGCGCGCATCTCGCCCCGGCCGGAGGGCTGCCCGAGCGCCCAGCCCAGCGTGGCGGGGTCGAGCTTCAGCTTCAGCCGGTCGGCGATGGCGGAGCTGCCGTCGACGGGGGCGGGGCCGTCCTCCGGGCCGAAGCAGTGCTCGGCCGGGGGGATCGCGGGCGGCTTCGCGGAGGTGCGGACGTCGTCGGGCAGCGTGTCGAGGTCGCCGTAGGAGGCGAGGACACGGATGCGCTCGACCTCGTTGCCCTCGTCGTCGTACTGGAAGAGGGAGGCCTGGCCCGTGGAGAGGCCGCGTCCCGCGCGGACGGTCTCGGTGCGCACGACCGCGGGGCCCGGCCGGGAGGCGGTCAGGTAGTGCGCCGAGACGGTGAAGGGGTCCGGGTGCGGGAGGGCGTCGCCCAGGGCGCGGCCCAGGACGGCCAGCAGGTAGCCGCCGTTGACGGCGTTGATGATCGTCCAGCCGGCGGAGAGGTCGATGTCGTAGACGCCGGGGGCGCGCCGGGTGACGTGGGTGTCCCGGTCGAACTCGCTGTCGCCGATGGTGGCCGGTACGGCCGGGGCGGAGGCTGCTTCTGGCATGGCTGCACGGTACAACAGAGAACTACTAAGCGGTAGCTTTTCTGCTTCTCATGCCTGCTCGTCCCGCGCCCGCAGGTACGCCTCCAGTTCCGCGGCCCCGGCCAGCAGCGCCCGGCCGCGGGCGGACAGGCGGTCGTGCCAGTCGCGCAGGGTGGCCTCCAGGGGCTCCAGCCCCCCGGCCGACCGCACCTGCTCGATCACCGGCGCGATCCGTGCCAACGGGTAGCCGCCCCGCCTGAGTTGGTGGGCCAGCTTGGCGTCCCGCACGTCGGCCTCGCCGTAGACCCGGTAGCCGGTCAGCGGGTCGCGCTCCGGGCGCACCAGCCCGGCACGCTCCCACTTGCGCAGGGTCGCGGGCCGGATGCCCAGCTCCCGGGCGAGCGGCCCGATGAACCTGCCCTCGGACGCGGACGTCACGGTGGCGGTGCCACCGGACCCCGGCCCGAGGTCCCGCAGCGCGCCCTCGACGGCCTCCAGGGTCCGCCGGTCGTCGAGCAATTGCGCGTGACTCTCGTCGATCAGCCGGAACGCCTCGTCCACCGCACCCTCGTTCACCGCCCGCATGACCGAGGTCGCCGTCCGGTGGCCGTGACCGGGCAGCAGGGCGAGGAAGGCGTCCAGCGCCCGCGCGTGCAGCGGGGTGTAGGTGCGGTAGCCGTGGGCCGTACGGTCGGCGGCCGGAAGGATGCCGGCCTCCTCGTAGTTCCTGACCGCCTGCGTGGACAGACCGTGCCCGCGGGCCAGGTCGACAGGCCTGAGCCTTCCTCTGCTTTGAAGGTTGTGCGCCACGCAGCGGACAGTATCGCGGCCAAGTCTCAACCGAAAGTTCAGCGATAGCGTTGAAGGCATGGCTACTGGCATCAAGGACACCGCCCTGCCCGTCGAGGCCGCTGCCGTCATGGGCATGCTCCCGGCCCGGCCCCGCGTGCTCGCCCTGGGCGAGCCCACCCACGGCGAGGACGCCCTCCTCGACGTGCGCACCGACCTCTTCCGGCAGCTCGTCGAACAGGAGGGCTACCGGACCCTCGCGATCGAGAGCGACTGCCTGGCGGGCCTGGTCGTGGACGACTACGTCACCTCGGGCACCGGCACGCTCGACGACGCGATGGAGCACGGCTTCAGCCACGGCCTCGGCGCCTCCCCCGCCAACCGTGAACTCGTGCGCTGGATGCGCGCGTACAACGACGACCGGCCCCCGGCCGAGCAAGTCCGCTTCGCCGGTTTCGACGGCCCGCTGGAGATCACCGGCGCCGCGAGCCCCCGGCGGGCCCTCACCGCGCTCCACGACCACCTGTCGGCACGCGTCGACCCCGACCTGCTCCCCTGCACCGCGCGGACGCTCGACCGCCTGCTCGGCGCCGACAGCCGGTGGACCGAGCCCGAAGCGATGACGGACCCGGCCCGTTCCGTGGGGCGGTCTGCAGAGGCCGGGGAGTTGCGGGCGCTCGCCGACGACCTGGTGGCACTCTTCGACGAGCAGACGCCGCACCTTCTCGCGACGGCCTCGCCGGACGACTGGGACCGGGCGCGGCTGAACGGGCGTACCGCGACCGGCCTGCTGGACTACCACCGCTGGATGGCCGACGCCTCCCCGGCCCGGATGAACCGGCTGCTGGGCGTACGGGACCGGATGATGGCCGGCAACCTCCTCGCGCTCGCGGAGCGCGGCCGGGTGCTGGTCCACGCCCACAACTCCCACCTCCAGCGCGAGAAGAGCACGATGCGCATGTGGCAGGGGCCGGTGGAGTGGTGGAGCGCCGGTGCGCTGGTGAGCGCCCGGCTCGGCGAGGAGTACGCCTTCGTGGCCACGGCCCTCGGCACGATCCGCCACCAGGGTGTGGACACCCCGCCACCGGACACCCTCGAAGGCCACCTGTACGCGCTCCCGGAGGACCGCTGCGTCGTGGACGCCGGACGGCTGGCGTCCGCCCTCGGCGACACGCGGCCCGCGCCCCGGGTGTCGCCCTGGTTCGGCTACGCCCCGCTCGACCCCGCCCACCTGGAGACGATCGACGGCGTCGTCTTCATCAAGGACATGCCGGACAGGGACATGCCGGACAGGCCCTGACGGCTCACTCCCCCTCCATCACCGTCGACCGCCGGTTCCAGGCGCGGGGAGCCCGCCAGTGGAAGCGCAGGGCGAGCAGCCGCAGGACGAAGGCCGTGATGACCGCGAGTGCAATGGTGAACGGGGTGAGGGCCTCGTAGCGGATGCACAGGGCGACCATCGTGGAGCCGACGATCGCCGGGACGGCGTACAGATCGCGGTCCCAGCGCAGGAGGGAGGGCACCTCGTTGGCGAGTACGTCGCGCAGGACGCCGCCGCCGACCGCGGTGGCCAGGCCCAGACAGGCGGAGGCGGTCAGGCCGAGCCCGTAGTCGTACGCCTTGGTGGTGCCGGCGACGCAGAACAGGCCGAGCCCGGCCGCGTCGAAGATGTTCACGCCGGTCTGGAGGCGCTCCACGTGGGGGTGGAGGAAGAAGACCAGCACCGTGGCGAGCAGCGGGGTGATGAAGTACCCGAGGTCCGTGAACGCCGCGGGCGGCACCGCCCCGATGACCAGGTCCCGGAACAGCCCGCCGCCCAGTGCGGTGACCTCGGCGAGGACGGCGATGCCGAACACGTCGAAGTTCTTGCGCACGGCCAGCAGCGCGCCGGAGATGGCGAAGACGAAGATGCCGATCAGTTCGAGCGTGTGCTGGACGGTGGGGCTGAAGAGTTCCTCGTACACCCGGCCATTCTCACCTGCCGACGAGCCCCCGCCTCACGCATCACGCATGAGGGCGGGGGCTCGTCGGCGGACGGGTCACTTCTCCTTGGCGGGAGGCTCCTCGTCGGCCTCGGTGGCCTCAGTGGCCTCAGTGGCCTCAGTGGCCTCAGTGGTGGCCGGGGTGGCCGCCTCGTCGTCCGCCTCGGCGATCGCCTCGACCTCCGCGGCCACGGCCGCCGAGGTCGCCGCCGACTCCGCCAGGGCGTCCTCCGACACCAGCTCCGCGGCCTCCTTGGCGGCCGTGAGCAGGACGACGTCCTGCGGGGCCTGGTCCTCGAAGTTCTCCGGGTGGTGGCAGGCCACCTGCTGGCCAGGCCGCAGCTCCTTGAGCGGCGGCTCGGTGGTGGTGCAGACCTGCGTCGCCTTCCAGCACCGGGTGTGGAAGCGGCAGCCGCTCGGCGGCGCGATCGGCGAGGGCACGTCGCCCTTGAGCAGGATGCGCTCGCTCTTGAGACCGCGGCGCGCCGGGTCCGGGATCGGCACCGCCGACATCAGGGCCTTGGTGTACGGGTGCATCGGCGTCTTGTAGAGCAGGTCGCGGTCGGCCAGCTCCATGATCTTGCCGAGGTACATCACCGCGATCCGGTCCGAGACGTGCCGGACGACGGACAGGTCGTGCGCGATGATCACGTACGTCAGGCCCAGCTCGGTCTGCAGGTCGTCGAGCAGGTTGACGACCTGCGCCTGGATCGACACGTCCAGCGCGGACACCGGCTCGTCGGCCACGACCAGCTGCGGGTTGAGCGCGAGCGCGCGGGCGATGCCGATGCGCTGGCGCTGGCCGCCGGAGAACTCGTGCGGGTAGCGGTTGTAGTGCTCGGGGTTGAGACCGACCACCGACAGCAGCCGCTGCACCTCCTTCTTGACCCCGCCCTCGGGCTCGACACCCTGGAGCTTGAAGGGGGCGCTGACGATCGTGCCGATGGTGTGGCGCGGGTTCAGCGAGGAGTACGGGTCCTGGAAGATCATCTGCACGTCGCGGCGGAGCGGACGCATCCCGCCGACCCCGAGGTGGGTGATGTCCTTGCCCTGGAACTCGACCTTGCCCGCGGTCGGTTCGAGCAGCCGGGTGATCAGCCGGCCCATGGTCGACTTGCCGCAGCCCGACTCGCCCACGACGCCGAGGGTTTCGCCGGAGCGGACCTCGAAGTCGATGCCGTCGACGGCGCGGACGGCGCCGACCTGGCGCTGGAGCAGGCCCTTCCTGATCGGGAAGTGCTTCTGCAGCCCGGTGACCTTCAGCAGGGTCTCGCCGGGGGCGGCGTCCTTGGTGAGGGTGGTGCCGCTGGTCTGTGCGGGGATGGTCACCGCTGTGTCCTCTGCCTTCGCTTTGTCACTCACAGCTTCGGCGCAATCTCTTCGGTCCAGATACGCTCCCGCTGCTCCTGCGACATGTGGCAGGCGGCCCAGTGCTTGCCGCCGACCTCGGTCAGCTCCGGGCGGACCGTGCGGGTGACGTCGTCCCCCGGCACGTCCGCGTACGGGCAGCGCGGGTTGAAGGCGCAGCCGGACGGGAGGTTGATGAGGGAGGGCGGGGACCCCTTGACCGGGATGAGGCGTTCCTGCTGGTCGCGGTCGAGCCGCGGCATCGAGCCGAGCAGGCCCCAGGTGTAGGGGTGCCGGGGCTCGTAGAACACCTTCTCCGCCGGGCCCCGCTCGACGCACCGGCCGCCGTACATCACCAGGAGGTCGTCGGCCAGTTCGGCGACGACGCCCAGGTCGTGGGTGATGATGATGACCGCGGAGCCGAACTCCTTCTGCAGGTCCCGGATCAGGTCGAGGATCTGCGCCTGGACGGTCACGTCCAGGGCGGTGGTCGGCTCGTCCGCGATGAGCAGTTCGGGGTTGTTGACCAGCGACATCGCGATCATCGCGCGCTGGCGCATACCGCCGGAGAACTCGTGCGGGTAGCTGTCCACCCGCTTGTCCGGCTGCGGGATGCCGACCCGGTCGAGCATCTCCACGGCGCGGCGCTTGGCGGTCTTCTTGTCCACGTCGTGGTGGATGCGGTACGCCTCCACGATCTGCTGCCCGATCGTGTAGTACGGGTGCAGCGCGGACAGCGGGTCCTGGAAGATCATCGCCATCTCACGGCCGCGCAGCTTGCGCACGTGGTCCGGGTCGGCGGAGAGCAGCTCGGTGCCGTCCAGCCAGATCTCGCCGGATATCCGTGCCTTGCGCTTGCCGTACTGGCCGGCGGTGTGCAGGCCCATGATGCCGAGCGAGGTCACCGACTTGCCGGAGCCGGACTCGCCCACGATGCCGAGGGTCTTGCCCTTCTCCAGCTGGAAGGAGAGCCCGTCGACGGACTTGACCAGGCCGTCGTCGGTCGGGAAGTGCACCTTGAGGTCGCGTACTTCCAGGAAGGCGCTCGGCGCGGGCGAGGTGCCGGTGGGCTCGCCCACGGCTGCTCCGCTCTTGCTGAGGTCGGTCATGCGAGCCTCACTCGGGGGTCGATCACGGCGTACAGGACGTCCACGACGAGGTTGGCGATCAGCACCGCGAGAGAAGTGATCAGGACGACGCCCAGGATAAATGGCAGGTCCTGGTTCTGGATCGCGTCCAGCACCTTCTGGCCGAGGCCGGGGAGGCTGAACGTGGTCTCGGTCAGGATCGCGCCGCCCATGAGGGCGCCGAGGTCCATGCCGAGCATGGTCAGCAGCGGCGTCAGCGTGGACCGCATCGCGTGCTTGCGGATGACGACCTGCTCCTTGAGGCCCTTGGCCCGCGCCGTGCGGATGTAGTCCTCGCCGAGGATCTCCATCATGGTGGCCCGGGTGATCCGGGCGTACATCGCGGCGTACAGGAAGGCCAGGGTGACCCAGGGCAGGATCATGCCGCCGAACCAGCCGGAGAGGCTTTCGTCCAGCGGGACGAACTCCGCGTTGATCCAGCCCAGGCTGTGGGAGAAGATCGCGAGGCTGAGCAGACCGGTGAAGTAGATGGGGAGGGAGACACCCGCGAGCGCGACGACCATCGCACCGCGGTCCCACAGGGTGCCCCGCTTGAGCGCGGAGAGCACGCCCGCCGCGAGACCGAAGATCAGCCACAGCACGGCCGCACCGAGCGCGAGAGCCAGGGTCACCGGGAATCGCTCGGTCAGCACCGGCCACACGGCCTGTTCGCTGCGGAAGGAGTAGCCGAAGCACGGGGCGGAGCACTGGGTGACGTCCCCGCCGCCCGAGTAGGTCCGGCCCGCGAAGATGCCCTTGAAGAACTCCCAGGCCTGGACGAAGACCGGGTCGCCCAGACCCAGCTTCTGCCGCACCGCCTCGACGGAGGCCGGGTCGGCCTGCTTGCCCACGAAGCTCGTGGCGATGTCGACGCCCGCCCACTTGGGGACGAGGAAGAAGATGCCGAAGACCACCAGGATGATGACCACGAGCATCACTGCGGCGGCGAACAGCCGCCTGATGAGGTAAGCGAGCACAGCTTACGGCCCGCCGCGGATCGCGGGCCGCCGGAGGTCGTCCGGCGGCCCGCGGTCACGCCGCGCCGGCCTTCACCTGCCTTTCGTGCCGTACGGCGGGTGTACCGGTTACTTCGAGGACTTCAGGCCGAGGTTGACGAAGTCGTACATCCCGCTGTAGCCGTCGGAGGTGTAGACGTTCGCCAGCCGGCTGCCGCGCCAGTTGAGGAACTTCTCGAAGACGAAGGGCAGGTAGTAGCCGCCCTCCATCACCTTGTGGTTGATCTGCTTGGCGATGTCCGCCTTGCCGGCGTCGTCCAGCGTGGTGACGTACTTGTCGAACAGGCCGTCGATCTCCTTGTCCTTGATGAGCGCGTAGTTGTTGTTGCCGCTCTCGAGGATGTAGTCGCTGTTCCACAGCGGGAGACCGTAGCCCTGGACCGACGGGAAGTCCGGGCCCCAGCCCATGATGATGATGCCGTAGCCCTTCTTCTTCACGTTGGTGGGGCTACCGATGATGCCGGCGGTCTGCGAGCCGTCGTACTGGTCGATGCCGACGGTGATGCCGACCTTCTTCAGCGACGCCTGGAGGGACTCGGCGGTGGCCACCTCGACCGGCTTGTTGTTGCGGACCGCGATGGTGGTCTTGAAGCCGTTGGGCTTACCGCAGGCCTTCAGCTCCTCCTTGGCCTTGGCGACGTTGCCCTTCTTGTTGGCACCGGCCATCTCGTACGGGTCGTACTTCTGACCCTCGGAGCCCGGCACGGACGGCGGCAGCATGTTGGTGCCGATGTCGCCACCGGCCTGCGGGCCGCCGCGCGCGGTCTGGAGCGACACGTGGTCGGCCCCGTAGAGCACGGCCTTGCGGCAGTGGATGTTGTCGAAGGGCTTCACGCTCTGCGGGAACACCGCGTAGCGGATGTACCCGGAGACCGGGTTGTCCACGTTGGCCTTGTGCTTCTTCAGGGCGGTGCTGCGGCCCTGCGGCGACAGACCGGTCTGGGCCAGGTCCAGGTCGTAGTCACCGGCGATCAGACGCGCGTCCAGCTCGTTGGCGTTACTGAAGAACTTGATCGTGATCTTGTCCGGGTACGCCTTGCGGACCGGGTCCGAGTCCTGCTTCCACTCGGTGTTGCGGACCAGGGTGAGGTCCTTGCCCGGGTTGTAGGACTCGAACTTGTACGGGCCCGAGGAGAACGGCTTCAGACCGTACTTGGACTTGGTGTCCTTGTCCTGGCGGACCGGGGACGCCGAGGTCAGCGCGAGCATCTCCTCGAAGTCCGAGTTGGCCTGCGGCAGCTTGAAGACGATGGTCTTGTCGTCCGGGGTCTCGATCGCCTTCAGACCCAGCTTGTCCGCGGACTTGTCCTTGTACGGACCCTCGTACTTGCCCTCCGGGTCGAGCACCTCCTTGAGGTACGTCGGACCGCCGGACAGCACGTCCTGCGCCCAGACGCGCTCGATGCCGTACTTGATGTCCTTGGAGGTGATCGGCTTGCCGTCCTCCCAGGTGACGCCGTCACGCAGGGTGTACGTGTAGGTCTTGCCGTCGTCCGAGACCTTGGCCACGTCGGTGGCGAGGTCGGGGGTGACGCCCGCGCCCTTCTCACCCGGGGCGGGGGTGTTCGTGACGAGCTGGCGGGAGTAGTAGCGGGAGAAGTTCCACATGAAGCCGTAGTAGCCGCGGGTGGTGTCCCACGAGTCGGCGTCCTGCGTGCTGGCGAACTTCAGCTCGCCGCCCTTCTTGGCGAGGTCGGCCTGGGCGACCTTGTTGTTCGCGGCGTCGAAGCCGGCCGCGCCGTTCTTCGATCCCCCGCCGTCGCTGTCACCGCCGCCGCACGCCGCCGTGGTCAGCAGCGCGGCGACCACTGCGGCAGCGGCCAAAGCCTGCTTGCGCCGCCCTGAGGTGCGTTGGGTAGTCACGATCTCGGATCCTCCGGATTAGATGAGAGACCCCGTGCAGGTGCCACGGGTTCGCTTGCCGGTACGGCAGGTCAGCGGGAGCCCTTCGGGTCCAGCGCATCGCGTACGCCGTCACCGAAGAGGTTGAAGGCAAGAACGGTGATGAAGATCGCCACACCGGGGATCACCATGTACATGGGATCCGACTGGTAGTAGTCGATCGCGCTCGAGAGCATCTGCCCCCAGGACGACGTGGGCGGCTTGACGCCCACGCCCAGGAAGCTGAGTGCCGCCTCGGTGAGGATGTTGGTGGGGATCATCATCGTCGTGTACACGATGATCGGGGCCACCAGGTTGGGCAGCAGTTCCTTGAACAGGATGTAGAAGCGTCCGGCCCCCAGGGACCGGGCCGCCTCCACGTACTCCCGTTCACGCATGGAGAGCGTCTGGCCACGCACCACGCGCCCGATGTAGGGCCAGCCGAAGAAGCCGATGACGAGGATCATCACGAAGAGGCGCACGCCCGTGCCGCTGAGTCCCAGCATCTCGTTCGGCATGACCGAGACCAGCGCGATGATGAAGAGCAGCTGGGGGAAGGCCAGCAGGCCGTCCATGACCCGGCTGATCAGGGCATCGACCCAGCCGCCGAAGAAGCCGGCGAGCACACCCAGGACGGTTCCGAGGATCACGGCGACGATCGCGGACAGGAAGCCGACGAGCAGGGAGATCCGGGAGCCGTGGACGATGCGGGCGAAGACGTCGCGACCGTTGACCGGTTCGACGCCCAGCCAGTGCTCGCCGCTGATCCCGCCCAGGGACCCCGTGGGCGTGCCGAACAGCGGGTCGATCTTGTCCTCGTTGAAGGCGTTGGGATCCTGCCCGTAGAGGGCGGTGATCGCGGGCGCGAGCACCGCGATCACGATGAGGACGAGCACCACGACGCCGCCCGTCAGGGCGAGCTTGTCCCGTTTCAGGCGCTCCCAGGCGATCCTGCCCAGGGAACGCCCCTGTACCGCCTTGGCTTCGGCGCCGGCAACCGCCGCTTCCTCGGCAGCACTCGGGGCCGCTTCCGCGGTCGGCTCGTGCAATGGTGCCGTCATCTGGCAGGGACCCCTCTCAACCGGCGGTAGCCGGCCCGCACTTGCCGCTGTAGCGGCGTGATCCGTCCGTCGTACAAAGGGGCGAGCATCCACCCCCTATTGCGGGAGTCTTCAACGCTTTGGCGATCTGTAGCCAGACTTGACGGTGAATGGATGCGTAACCGTGATGCTGGTCGAGGTGTTCCGTTATCCGGACAGTGGGTAACGAGGGTCGGACGCGGATGAGTTGGGACAGAGGGGACAGGGCCTCGCTTTGCGCCCTGATCTACGCGCGAAGATCGCCACCGGCCACCCCGAGGGCCGGACCGGCGACCGTCAGTACCGGCCGCCGGCCGGAGGGTATCCGTACCCGCCCACCGGCGCCTGGGCGGGGGCGGGGGCATGGGCCTCGCGGTCGTAGAACGGACGGGCGTGGGCGCGCAGCCACATGGCGACCGGGTCGTGGGCGTCGGTCATCGCCACCGTCGACACCGGGAGCCCGTCCGGCACCGCGCCGACGGACTGCTGCATCATCGCGCGCACCGCGTCGACGGCCGGCGGGGAGGTGTCGTAGACGTCGAGACCGATGGCGAGATACGGCGCCCCCAGCGTCGGCTGCACCCAGGCGCGGCGCAGCGCGCGGACCGCCGGGGTGCGGTGGGCGTTCTGCGTGAGCAGGGCGTAGAACTGGGGGATCTCGATGGCCGGTTCGGACAGGCGCAGCGGCCCGGCGGGCTGGCGGTCCAGGCCGGAGGCGATCCGGCGCAGGTCCGGCCAGGGGACGCCGACGCCGCCGCCGGGGGCGTGCGGGTTGAGCCAGAGGCCGAAGTGGTCCGGGTAGAGGGCGCGGGCCGCCTCCAGGCCGTCGACCACCTCGTACGACCTGTTCCAGCCGCTGGCCGACAGCTCCTGGGCGGAGGTGACGCACGGCGCGTAGCCGTAGCCCTTGACCTCCATGTTTCCGTACTGGGCGTCCGGGGAGCCGGCCTGGCCCTGCCACAGCAGCATCCAGACCTGGCCGGAGGTGGGGGTGGCGAGCGCGCGCAGCAGGGCCTCGTAGGCGTCGTAGCGCCCGGGCGTCACCTGGCGCAGCATGTGCTCGACCTGCCCGGTCGTGGTGCCGCTGGCGCTCACGTTTGTGGCCCTTTCTGGAAGTTCCCGGTCGTGGAAACAGCTTAAGGCTCCGCGGGGTGGGGGGCGCCTATGAGCTCGGGGGGCTGGGGTCGTTGGCGGGTGCGGGTGCGTTGTGGCTGGTCGCGCAGTTCCCCGCGCCCCTGGGGTGGCTGCCCCTCAGCGGCGATCAGACTAAGGCTCCGCGGGGAGGGGGCGCCTATGAGCTCGGGGGGTCTGTCCGTTGGCGGGTGCGGCGCCGTTGTGGCTGGTCGCGCCCACGCGGCGGAGCCGCACATGTCACAGCCCCGCGCCCCCGACGGGGCGCTTCACTCACCGGCGATCAGAAGTCCTGCTGGTAGAAGGGGCGGACCTTCTCGCGCATCCAGTCGCAGACCGGGTCCTGGGCTGCTTCCAGGAGGAGCAGGTTGACCTGCCAGTTCGGGGGAGACTTGGTGAGGGCTCGGGTCAGGGCCTCCAGGGGGAGGGCTCGGGCGTCGCCCTCCCAGTGGGTGAGTTCGACGCCGACGAACAGGGTCGGGTCGGCGGTCTCGACGGCGGCCAGGCAGCGGCGGGCGGTGCGCACCACGCCGGTGGCGGCGAACTCGGCGGAGGCCGCGGCCAGGAAGTCCACCGGGTCGTCCTGCCAGTCCGGCTCGAAGAGGCGGACCCGGCCGCCGGACGCGGGCCCGTCCAGCTGGGTGCGGCCGGCCCGGCACAGCTCGGCCACGGCCGGCGGCGGCAGCGGGATGCCGACCACGCCGTCCGGGTTCACGGCGATGCCGACCTGCGGGGGCAGACCGCGGGCGAACTCGGCGGCGGGGGCGACGGTGTACGCCATCTGCTCCCCGGCGACCTGGCGGAGCTGCTCCTCGGAGCTGAACACCGGCACGTAGGCCTGGCCGTCGATCTCCAGGGAGGGCAGGTCGAGGGGGCCGCTCTGCGGGCCGCCGCCGTTCGGCAGGGGGACCCAGAGGAAGCTGCGGCCGAGCACCTCCACGATCCGGCCGCCGGCGCCCGGTATGCCGAGGGAGGCGGAGAGCACCTCCTCCAGCTCGTTGCCGGGCCAACCGCCGTGCGGGTGGGGGTGTGCCTGTGCCGGGAACCCGGGGAAGTCCATCTGCCTACCGCCTGCCTGGTACCGCTGTCCTGGCTGGAAAGGCTAACCCGTTCGGCCCAGCGGCCCGCGGTCCGTCATCCGGTGAAGGCGATGCGGCGGAGCGTGTCCGCGGCCGCCCGGTCCAGGACGATCGCCGAGGTGCAGCCGGCGGGCAGGGCGCCCCCGGTCACCGCGCGCAGCAGGCGGGAGTTGGCCGCGCGGTGCCGCAGGAACGCGTACCGCGAGACGCCGCGGCCGCGCTCGCGCTGGCCGGCCAGGGCCTGGTCGACGCCGACGTCGAGCAGCAGCAGGTGCAGGGTGCCGTCGCGGCGGCGGGCCTCCCGGGTCAGCCAGTCGCGCACCCAGGACTGGGTGCCGCAGTCGTGCACGACGACGCCCTCGCCGGAGCGCAGGGCCCTGCGCAGTCCCGCGTAGTGCGCGATGCGGACCAGGGGGCGGTAGAGCGCGTACGGCAGGAAGCCCGGCATGCGGCGCTCCCAGCGGTCGCGGGTGTCCTGCGAGTCGATGCGCGGGCCGCGCACGGTGCGCGCCATCAGGGTGGACTTGCCGCTGCCGGGCAGGCCGGTGATCACCACCAGGTCCCGGGGTGCGAAGAGCAGGGCGCGCGGGCTGTGCCCGTCCCTGTCCCGCAGGTCGCGGACGACGGGCGCGGGCCGCTCGGCGCACGGCTTCGGGGCCGGGGCGGCGGGCTGCTCGGACAGCGCGAGACCCGAGGTCGTGGCGTAGGCCGTGGTCCTGTTCACCGTGATCGTCTCCCCTGGGGCGGTTCACGAGTTCCCATCCCCGTCGAGTGTAAAGAGAAGGTAATGCGCTGGTCTCGCGTTTTCGTTCGCTTACTGCCACAAGCCGGTTACAGATCACGGTCTGCCACGAATCGGCCGGTCGTGCAATGATGGCGGCGCCAACTGCATACCGGCCGTTTGAATCCGCGCGGGAGAGTCCCCGGCCACGCCGGGGCGCCGAAGGAGCAAGTCCCTCCCTTGAATCTCTCAGGCCCCCGTTACCGCGCGGGCGAGGCACATCTGAAAAGCGGGCCGCCGCTCGTCGGCTGCCCCACCCAAGGTGCAAGCCCTGATCGCCGTACTCCGGTGGTCGTGGCGAACCTCTCAGGTTCCGATGACAGATGGGGAGGACCGACCTCGCCCGTGCCGTCCTGTCCTGGGAGACGACCGACCGATGAGCAGTTCCACAACCCGCCGTACCGCGCTCGACGCCACCCATCGCGCGCTGGGCGCGACGATGACCGACTTCGCCGGCTGGGACATGCCCCTGCGTTACGCCTCCGAGCGTGACGAGCACGTCGCGGTGCGCACCCGGGCCGGTCTCTTCGACCTCTCGCACATGGGTGAGATCACCGTCACCGGGCCGCAGGCCGCCGCACTGCTGGACTTCGCGCTGGTCGGCAACATCGGCGGCGTGAAGCCGGGCCGCGCCCGCTACACCATGATCTGCCGCGAGGACGGCGGCATCCTGGACGACCTGATCGTCTACCGGCTGGCGGACGCCGCGGCCGGTTCTTCTCACTACATGGTCGTGGCCAACGCCTCCAACGCCCAGGTCGTGCTCGACGCGCTGACCGAGCGGGCGGCCGGTTTCGACGCCGAGGTGCGCGACGACCGCGACGCCTACGCGCTGCTCGCCGTGCAGGGCCCCGAGTCCCCGGGCATCCTCAAGAGCCTCACCGACGCCGACCTGGACGGTCTGAAGTACTACGCCGGCCTGCCCGGCACGGTGGCCGGCGTCCCGGCGCTGATCGCGCGCACCGGCTACACCGGCGAGGACGGCTTCGAGCTGTTCGTGAAGCCGGAGCACGCCGTGGAGCTGTGGCAGGCGCTGACCGGGGCGGGCGAGGGCGTCGGCCTCGTCCCGTGCGGCCTGTCCTGCCGGGACACGCTCCGTCTGGAGGCGGGCATGCCGCTGTACGGGCACGAGCTGACGACCGCGCTGACGCCGTTCGACGCCGGGCTCGGCCGGGTGGTGAAGTTCGAGAAGGAGGGCGACTTCGTCGGGCGCGCCGCGCTGACCGAGGCCGCCTCCAGGGCCGAGCAGAACCCGCCCCGCGTGCTGGTCGGCCTGGTCGCCGAGGGCCGCCGGGTCCCGCGCGCCGGATACCAGGCCGTCGCCGGCGGCGAGGTGGTCGGCGAGGTCACCTCCGGCGCCCCCTCCCCCACGCTGGGCAAGCCGATCGCCATGGCGTACGTCGACGCGGCGCACGCGGCACCGGGGACCGAGGGTGTGGGCGTGGACATCCGGGGCAGCCACGAGCCGTACGAGGTCGTGGCGCTGCCCTTCTACAAGCGCCAGAACTAGACACTGAGGGCGAGGGGCACCGGTCCCCGCGCGCGTCCTTGCTGCTCAACGACAGTGTCAGCAGTCCCCCCATTCATCAGCAGTCACCCGCGTACAGGAGAATTCAGGCCATGAGCAACCCCCAGCAGCTGCGCTACAGCAAGGAGCACGAGTGGCTGTCGGCCGCCGAGGACGGCGCCTCGACGGTCGGCATCACGGAGCACGCGGCCAACGCGCTCGGTGACGTCGTCTTCGTGCAGCTTCCCGAGGTCGGCGACTCGGTGTCCGCGGGCGAGACCTGCGGCGAACTGGAGTCGACCAAGTCCGTCTCCGACCTGTACTCCCCCGTCTCCGGTGAGGTCACCGAGATCAACGAGGACGTCGTCAACGACCCGTCGCTGGTGAACAGCGCTCCCTTCGAGGGCGGCTGGCTGTTCAAGGTCCGGGTCACGGACGAGCCGGGCGACCTGCTCTCCGCCGACGAGTACACCGCATTCGCGGGCGCCTGAGGAGTCACGTACGCATGTCGCTTCTGAACACACCCCTGCACGAGCTCGACCCCGACGTCGCCGCCGCCGTCGACGCCGAGCTGGACCGCCAGCAGTCCACCCTGGAGATGATCGCCTCCGAGAACTTCGCGCCCGTCGCGGTCATGGAGGCCCAGGGCTCGGTCCTGACCAACAAGTACGCCGAGGGCTACCCCGGCCGCCGCTACTACGGCGGCTGCGAGCACGTCGACGTGGTCGAGCAGATCGCCATCGACCGGGTCAAGGCGCTCTTCGGCGCCGAGCACGCCAACGTGCAGCCGCACTCGGGCGCCCAGGCCAACGCCGCCGCGATGTTCGCGCTGCTCAAGCCCGGCGACACGATCATGGGTCTGAACCTCGCCCACGGCGGGCACCTGACCCACGGCATGAAGATCAACTTCTCCGGCAAGCTCTACAACGTCGTCCCGTACCACGTCGGCGACGACGGCCAGGTCGACATGGCCGAGGTGGAGCGCCTCGCCAAGGAGACCAAACCGAAGCTGATCGTCGCCGGCTGGTCGGCGTACCCGCGTCAGCTGGACTTCGCCGCGTTCCGCAAGGTCGCGGACGAGGTCGGCGCGTACCTCATGGTCGACATGGCGCACTTCGCCGGTCTGGTCGCGGCAGGCCTGCACCCGAACCCGGTCCCGCACGCGCACGTCGTGACGACCACCACGCACAAGACCCTCGGCGGCCCGCGCGGCGGTGTGATCCTCTCCACGGCCGACCTGGCCAAGAAGATCAACTCCGCCGTCTTCCCCGGTCAGCAGGGTGGCCCGCTGGAGCACGTGGTCGCCGCCAAGGCCGTCTCCTTCAAGGTCGCCGCGAGCGAGGACTTCAAGGAGCGCCAGCGTCGTACGCTGGAGGGCGCCCGCATCCTCGCCGAGCGCCTGGTGCGGGACGACGCGAAGGCGGCGGGTGTCTCCGTCCTGACCGGCGGCACGGACGTCCACCTCGTCCTGGTGGACCTGCGCGACTCCGAGCTGGACGGACAGCAGGCCGAGGACCGCCTCCACGAGGTCGGCATCACGGTCAACCGCAACGCCGTCCCGAACGACCCGCGTCCGCCGATGGTGACCTCCGGGCTGCGCATCGGTACGCCGGCCCTGGCGACCCGCGGCTTCACGGCCGAGGACTTCGCCGAGGTCGCGGACGTGATCGCCGAGGCGCTGAAGGCGCCCTCTCCCTTCGGGGCCGCCGACGCGGAGGCGCTGGCGGCCCGGGTGAAGACCCTGGCCGACAAGCACCCGCTGTACCCGGGTCTGAACAACAAGTAGACACCGCGTGTTCGGGGCGCCGTGCCCGCCACAAGCGAGTCCGGCGCCCCGCCCCGAAGCACCACCCTCCGCACCACCCCCGTTCTGAGGAGACCCCCGTGGCCATCTCGGTCTTTGACCTGTTCTCGATCGGCATCGGCCCGTCGAGCTCGCACACGGTCGGCCCGATGCGCGCGGCCCGCATGTTCGCCAGCCGCCTGCGCAACGAGGAGCTGCTGGACTCCGTCGCCTCCGTCCGGGCCGAGCTGTACGGCTCGCTCGGCGCCACCGGCCACGGCCACGGCACGCCCAAGGCGGTGCTGCTCGGCCTGGAGGGCGACTCGCCGCGCACGGTGGACGTGGAGACGGCCGACGACCGCGTCGAGACGATCAGGTCCTCGGGCCGCATCCGCCTCCTCGGCGAGCACGAGATCGCCTTCTCCTACGACGACGACATGGTCCTGCACCGCCGCGAGACCCTCCCCTACCACGCCAACGGCATGACCCTGTGGGCGTACGACGCGCAGGGCGCCGAAGTGCTGACCAAGACCTACTACTCGGTCGGCGGCGGCTTCGTCGTCGACGAGGACGCGGTGGGCGCGGACCGCATAGTGCTCGACGACACGGTGCTCAAGTACCCCTTCCGCACCGGCGACGAGCTGCTGCGCCTTGCGCAGGACACGGGCCTGTCGATCTCCGCCCTGATGCTGGAGAACGAGCGGGCCTGGCGCGACGAGGACGAGATCCGCGAGGGCCTGCTGGAGATCTGGCGCGTGATGCGGGCCTGCGTGGACCGCGGCATGTCCCGCGAGGGCATACTCCCCGGCGGCCTGAAGGTCCGCCGCCGCGCCGCGAACACCGCGCGCAAGCTGCGTTCCGAGGGCGACCCGAAGGCCCTGGCCATGGAGTGGATCACCCTCTACGCGATGGCCGTGAACGAGGAGAACGCGGCCGGCGGCCGGGTCGTCACCGCCCCGACGAACGGCGCGGCGGGCATCATCCCGGCCGTCCTGCACTACTACGTCAACTTCGTCCCCGGCGCCGACGAGGACGGCGTGGTCCGCTTCCTCCTCGCGGCCGGCGCGATCGGCATGCTCTTCAAGGAGAACGCCTCCATCTCCGGCGCCGAGGTCGGCTGCCAGGGCGAGGTCGGCTCCGCCTGCTCGATGGCGGCGGGCGCCCTCGCCGAGGTGCTGGGCGGCTCCCCCGAGCAGGTGGAGAACGCCGCCGAGATCGGCATGGAGCACAACCTCGGCCTGACCTGCGACCCGGTCGGCGGCCTCGTCCAGATCCCGTGCATCGAGCGCAACGGCATGGCCGCCGTGAAGGCGGTCACGGCGGCCCGGATGGCGATGCGCGGCGACGGGTCCCACAAGGTCTCCCTCGACAAGGTCATCAAGACCATGAAGGACACCGGCGCCGACATGTCCGTGAAGTACAAGGAGACGGCGCGGGGCGGGCTGGCGGTGAACATCATCGAGTGTTAGGAGACCAGGCCCTGACCAGCGCGTTCGTTTCTTTCGGCGCTGTCAGGGCCTTCCCTGCTTACGCGGCGGAAAGTCCCTGGAACCTCCCTGGGACGCTTCAAGCGGGGTGCCGGTGTCATCCTGTGCTGGTGGTAAGCCACCTGTAGATCCACACCGCGTGCCGGCTGAGTGGCCGCGGCCTGGGCGAGGTAGCCGAAGAGGGTCTCCTCCACATACCGGCGGCTGACCTCAGCGGGGCCGGTGGGGCGGATCGACCAGTGGCCCACGTCCTCGTCGAGCAGTCGACCGAAGACTGCCGGACTGTCGAAACGAGGAAGACACAGCCAGTCGACGGAGCCATCGGTAGCGACCAGAGCGGCCGAACGACGGTCTGACAGCAGGGCGTAGTCACTGATCGGACGCGTACTCACAACAGCACCTGGCCGAACGGGACCGCACACCGCGTCTCGGATCCCGCGGTCACGGAGCGGGTTCCCTGTTCGGGTGCGGCTTGGGACTCGGCCGGGCGGGGCGCGACCACATACTGGCCAGCAACCACAGGGCGGCGAGGCCGAACAGTGCGGCGGTGATCAGTAGCCAGCGTCCCAGGAAGACGTTGTCCTGCAGGGCGGTGTACGCCGTGTAGTGGCCCACCCGCTCCAGAATCAGAGGGAACCAGGTCAGCAGCAGCACCCCCGAGATGAAGACGGGCACCCGGACGTAGTTGATCCGTCCACTCATCGGCCGGGGACGGTCGCTGTGGGCACTCTGCCCGCGACGGCGCAGTAGGGCCTGCGCGGCGCGGTCGGTGACCGTATAGAGGGGCAGCAGGACCAGGTCGTGGAGGAAGGCGGCTCCGACGAACCACACGAGGACGCCGATCGTGTCGCCGTCGAGCAGACGGATGCCCGCGTACACGGTGAGGGCGAAGGAACACAGCACCAGCAGCAGGTGCAGAGGTGACGTCCCGTAAACCTCCCGGATCCCTTTCATACCCTCTCCCCGAAGGTGAGGCGGGTGACCCACTTGGTGTTGTGCACCCCTGGGTTGGCCGGCACGATGACCCGCGCCGGATAGCCGTGATCCGGCGACAGGTCGGCTCCGTTGACCCGCAGTGCCAGCAGCGAGCGCGGATCGCGGACCTGATTGTCGCGCAGGGCGGCCGAGCGGAACGCCCCGCTTCGCTGGACGGATTCGACGAACACCCCCGGTGGCGGGCCGGAGAACCCGACGAGTGCGGCCAGATCGGCGAGCCGCACTCCGCTCCACTCCTGGTCGGACGTGGACCAGCCCTCCACACAGGCGATGGGCAGCGCCGCACCGTGCTGCGGCAACGCCAGGACCTGATCCCGGGTGAGAGTTCTTTCTCGGCCGCCACCGCGAACCACCAGACGCCACTGGTGGCCGATGTCCCGGGCGCGGATGCCCACGACGGCCGCGGTCTTGTTGATCTGAAAGCCGTTCGGACCCGGTCCCGGGTCCTGACCGCGTGGCGCAAGCAGCGCCGTGCCCCGCAGCCACCCGCCGACGCTCTGCCCCGCCGTCACCCCCAGCAGCACCAGCGAACCCGCGCCCACCATGCCCAGGGCGCCCCTCCTCGACATCGTCGGCTCGGCCGGGCGCGGGGACACCAGGCCGGTCTCGTCGGCTGGTTCCGGCTTCGTGCGGCTGATCGGCGTGCGCAGTTCCTTCCCCATGCTGCGGGCGCGCAGTGTCCGGACCACCAGGGGGATACGGAAGGCGACGTGGACGACGAAGGCGCCGATGAACACCCAGGATCCGTAGAAGTGCAGGACGTAGAAGGAGCCCGGGAAGATGTAGTCCAGCTGAATGTTGAGCACGCCGGTGGCGAACACGAACAAGGCGCCGCCGACGAGCAGCAGCAGAGACAGCCGCTCGAACGCCTGGCTGAGTGACTTCACCGGCGGCCAGGCGAACAGCCGGGGGATCACCGACCACAGCTTCGCCAGCAGTACGGGGATCAGCACGATGCCGAGGGTGACATGGATGCCCTGCGTGAGGCGGTACAGCCAGTACGGGCTTGTCGGCCAGGGGAACAGGTAGAAGCCGAGCCACCCCTTGTCGGGGGTCTGGTCATTGCTGGGCGCCAGATCCGGGTTGTAAGCGGCATAGGAGAGCAGCCCGGTCACGAACAGTACCGTGATACCGGCCAGCAGGACCGCACCCAGAACCGATGTCAGCCACGGCCCCCGCAGCGGACTACGCCAGAACTCCGGACGGGAGGGCCCGGCCGGCGGCCCCTCCCGCAGCACCGAGCTCAGCATCACTCCCACACCACCCGAGGCAGGCGGGGCCGTCGACCCTCGGCCACCGCCCCGCTCACGCCCCGCATCCGGTGTCGCGCCGCCCGCCTCGTCCCGACGCCGGCCCGGAGAGGCGTCGGGGCGAGGACTTGCCCGGTGCGGTTCGTCATTCCTGCCGTCTTCGTCACCCATGTGGACTCCTCAGTGGTTCATTGAAGCCGAAGGTAACGAATGAAATCGGATGATATACCCCTATCCTGCGTGTCGGCGTCATCTGTCACCGTGAGACCGCGGCGTCGCCCGGAACCGGCCGCACGGCGGGCGACGTCGCGTCAAGAGCGACCGGCGGCTCGCAGCGATTCGGCGAGCGTCAGAAGGGAAGCTCCGAGAAACACGGTGTCCTTGAGAAGGAACTGCCCGACCATGGAGAGCTTTGGAGTCTTGCGGTTCTCCTGCCAGGCCTCCGGCGTGGTCGCCAGGAAACTGAGAGTGGTGGCGAACATTCCAACGGCCCCGAGGCTGCCGAGCGCCGAGGCTCGGGGTGCGAACGGCTTGGCCGCGATCAGCGAGCCGATCGCGATCTCCGTCACCCCGATGAGTCGTGCCGTCTTCTGCTCGCCGAGCTTGTTGACGAGCGGCGAGAACAGCGGACTCGACGAGACCAGAGGATGGATGTTCTCCACCTCGTAGTCCTCGAACTTGAGCGCCCCGATCCATACGAGGTTCCCCACCAGCGCGGAGCGCAGAGTCCAGGCGCCCACGGACTGCAACGTGGAGGGTCGTGTTCCCATGATTGTCCTTTCGTGGCCATCGGATGTCGGCAGTGCATACGTGCGGCGCCGAAGCTGCCGGGTAGTGAGGTCGAGGGCCATGAACCTCCCTCCGCCGGAGCCGGCAGTCGCACCCAGCGTTACGCCGCCCGCCCACCCCCGCAAGGCGGAGCGCTGCGGGTGTACGCCATGACGACCAACGGGAGTTTCAGGAGCAGGACGCCTTCTCAGGAAGACCTGGCACCCGCCGCGTCCCCGCAACCGTCAAGCCCGCGAGAAGCGCCGTGCCGACTGCACGCCGGGCACCGCCAAGGCCCGGTCGCGCAGCATGAGCCTCACCGAGAAGCGCTCCAGTACGGTCCGCGTGTGGGCCTCGTCGGCCTGCGCCGGCGTGCTGAGCTTCCCCCGGCACCAGCCGCCCGGCCCGGCCCGAGGTGCGGCTCATCACGCGCGCGGGCGACTACTTCGAGTGCCCGGCGCGGTCTTGTACCGGTTGTCCCGTCATCGTGTATCCGCGCCTCGTGTAGCGACAGCGCCGAGCACGGGCCTGGTGGCGCCGCCATCGGAACGGTTCACCGAGTGGTCACGGTGCGCAGGACGGCGGCAGGGAACAGCTGCCAGCAGACGGCAGCGCTCGGCCGGCATGAGCGCCACGAGTCGCCAGTCGGTCTGCCCTTCCCGTTCAGGCGACTCCGGATCTGCTGCTTGAGCCGGCTCCGAACCTGGTCCTGAGACGATGCGTTGTACAACCTAGGCTTCTCGGTCTGGGTGCCCATGATGCTGATCACCGCCGCCGTCGCTGGTCTGCCGGTGGTGGCCTGGATGGCTTGCGTGGCTCGTTGGCAGAGCTCCGGCTGCCCAGGAAGCATCAGTCGCGGCATCGAAGTCGAGTACATTCTCGCCGTACAGATCCCGCAGCCAGTTGGATTGATAGATGGTGTCGAGATAGCGCTCGCCGAGGTCCGGAGCGATGGCCACCGCTGTCAGATCACGTGATTCGTGGTCGGCCAGCCAACGCATGGCGCCGCTGACGACCGTGCCGGTGGAGCCGCCGAACAGGAACCCACGTCTGGCCAGCCGGTGGCAGGCACGGACGGTGTCCGTCTCTTCCACGTGTATCACCTCGTCCACGTAGGACTCGTTGAGCAACGGCGGACGCATGCTCATGCCGAGTCCGGGAATCAGGCGGCGGCCCGGCGTACCACCGAAGATCACCGAGCCTGCGCTGTCCACGGCAACGATCCGCACCGGCCGGTGCCACTGGCGGAAGTAGCGTGCACAACCCATCAGAGTCCCGGTAGTGCCCACGCCGACGAACAGGACGTCCAGGCGCGGGAAGTGCCGGGCGATCTCCGGCGCCGTCTTGCGGTAGTGCGCTTTCCAGTTGTTCGGATTCGTGTACTGGCTGAGCCACACGTAACGGTCGTCGGAAGCGCACAGCGCCCGGACGTGGTCGATTCGTGCGGCCAGGAAGCCGCCGTTGGCACCCAGGTCGGCGACGGTGTGCACCCGGCTGCCCAGTGCTTCCATCAGGAGCCTGGTCGACAGGTTGCATCGGGAGTCCGTCACGCACAGAAACCGGTAGCCCTTGCTCGCCGCGATCACGCTCAACGCCACGCCGAGGTTGCCTGACGAGGATTCGACCAGGATCGACTCCGGCTTGATGAGTCCGTCCCGCTCGGCGGCCTCCACCATCTCGACGGCGGCCTTCAGCTTGATCGAGCCGGCGAAATTGAAGCCCTCACACTTCAGGAACAGCGAGTGCCCGAAGGTCGGCAGAAGGTCGACATAGAGCTCGGGTTCGTTGAAGGCGTGGGGAGCCGATATGACTGGCACGAGGTTCTTCTCCTCATCTGCATCGGCACGTTGGGAACCGTGCTTCAGGCCGCGGGGTGGACTCATGCGTCCGGGTTTCGTCGTGGACGGCGCCGGCCCGGCCGGATTTCCGGTGCCAGAGCTGAAGGCGCTGACGGTTACCCGTACCGGCGCAGTTCGTGGAAGAAGTCGTCGATGACGTGCAGTTCTTCGGAGCGGACCACCTCGTCGTAGACGTACTTGCCGACCGCGAGGTCGAGCACCCCGAGGCCGAAGGGCGAGAACACCACCGGCCGGCCATCCGGCAGCGTCACCCGCCCGGCCATCACGTCGTCCAGCGTGCCCAGCAGGAAGCTGCGGTCGCCCGTGAGCTGCTCGGCCAGATGGGGGGAGGTGTTGGCCTTCAGACAGTGCTCGACGTCATCGACGATGTTGGCCGAGGCGAGAATGATCTCCGGTGCGAGGTCGCGCAGCGACACGTGCAGAACCACGGGATTGTGCGAGAACCACGCGAGGTCGCTGACGTGCGGCGCACCTGCGACGGTGGCGAAGACCACCAGGTCGCTGCCGCGGATCAGTCCCTCGGCGCTGTCGTGCACCGTGATCCGGCCTGTGGTGCCCGACTGCTCGAGGTAGCAGCGGAACCCGGCCGCGCTGTCGGCGGAGAGGTCGTGCACGCCGATCTCGTCGAACGACCAGCCGCTGCCGGCCAGGAACGTGTGGATGTAGCGGGCGATCAGGCCCGTTCCGAAGAACCCGATGCGCGTGGGCCGGTCCCGGTTCCGGGTGAGCTGATCTGCGGCCAGAGCCGCTGACGCGGCCGTCCTGGTGGCGCTGATGATGGAACTCTCCAGGCAGGCGAAGGGATAGCCGGTGTCCTGGTCGTTGAGGATCAGCACGGCGGACGCCCTCGGGATGCCTGCCTGTACGTTCTCCGGGAAGCTGGAGATCCACTTCACGCCGTCCACCCGCAGGTCTCCGCCGATCGACGCGGGCAGCGCGATGATCCGGGAGGACGGGCGATCGGGGAATCGCAGGAAGTACGACGGAGGGTTCACCGAGTCACCGGCGCCATGCAGCCGGTAGGCCGCTCCGACCAACTCGATGATCTGCTTCTCGTGCCCCTGGAGCGCCTGCTGGACCTGGACACCGGAGATCACTGCGAAGGGCGGCACGACGTGAGGCTCGGCTGTCGCGGACGTCGGCACGGCGGTGGGGGCGGCGGCTGCAGGGCGGCTGATGGTCATCGGGCGGTCACCTCGGAGGTCGGCGTGCGGTCGGGGAGTCGCACCGGGTCGGCCATAGCGACGAGCACGTCGCGCGACCCCTCGAAGGGCTCCCGGCTGTGCGCGGTGCGGATGTTGTCGACGAGCATCAGGTCGCCGGCCTGCCACGGCTCGCGTGCGGTGTTGGCCTCGTAGACCTTGTTGAGCAGCTGGACCACGTCCTCGCCGATCGGGTCGCCGTTGCCGAAGCGCGTGTTGAAGGGCAGCCCGTCGGCGCCGTAGACCTCGACCAGGTACTCGCGGACTTCAGCGGCCATCGTCCACTCGTTGAGGAACGCGATCTGGTTGAACCAGCAGCGCCGACCGGTGATCGGATGGCGTACCACGGCGCTCCGAAGCTGCCTGGTGCGCAACGTGCCGTCAGGTTGCCAGTCGAGCTCGATGGCGTTGGCCCGGCAGTAGCTCTCGACGGCACCCCGGTCGTCGGTGCCGAAAGCCTCGGAGACGGACGAGCCGATCTCGTCGTTGTAGCTGCGGGTGAGTAGCCAGCCCTCCCGCTCGAAGCGGTCGGCCAACTCGGTGGGTAGTTGCTCCAGGACGGTCGCCGCGTCGGCCACTCCGGTCGCCCCGCCCTCGTCGGGCGCGGTCAGGCAGGCGAACAGCATCAGGGCGGGGACTTCCATCGTGTAACTCAGTTCGTGGTGCATGCACATCGGCTGGTTCGGCGGCCACTGCGCCGAGGAGTACACACGGTCCGCGTAGGTCCGTCGGGGTGCGAAGGCCTCCCGCTCCGTCATCAGCCCGGTGCTCAGCCGCTCGAAGACGGCGCTGGTCCCGGCCACGTCACGGAGCCCGAGGCCACGGATCAGGACGCAGCCGTGTTCGGCGACGACGGCGCGTAGCGCCTCCCGGTGCTTGGCTGCCCAGCTCGGCGCGGAGCCGGGGTTCTCGGTCCTCAGTATCGGAGGCCGGCCGGGCAGGAACTCGATGTCGTCGAGCGGCGACGCCGGGGATGTGGAGGGCATCTCGTTTCCTTTCGGTGGGCGGCTGTGGGTGCCGCTCAGGAAGAGGGCAGTAGTTCGGCGGCGTGGAGCACGGCCTGTGCTGTCTCGGTCGGACGCGTGCGCAGGAAGTAATGGCCGCCCTCCGCCAGTTCGTGGAGATCGACGCGTGCCGCGAGGAGCTCCCAGTCGCGGTGGCGCCGCTGGTGATCAGCGGTGACCGGGTCGTCGGTGGCGACGATCACGGTGACCGGTGCGGACAGCCTGGCCGAGGGTGGAGTGTCGAGGAGGTCCGCGAAATAGAGGTGTGCGGACACACAGTCATGCCGGTAGGCATCACTGACATGTTCGACGTGCTGCGCGTCCAGCTCATGGAGTCCGATGTAGCCGCTGTCCGCGCCCAGCTTCGTGGCGATCTCTGCGCTGCTCCGCCTCGTCAGCTCCGTTGCGGCGTCGTGTCGTTCAGAGGCTGTGCCGAGCAATTGCGCCCCGACAAAGACTCGCTCCACGTTGACCCCACCCTCTTCGAGCTGCCTGGCTGTCTCCAGGGCGAAGGCCGCGCCCGAGGAATGACCCCACAGCAGGATTCCGGGCAGGTGACGTCCGGTGATCTCGGCGACGACTTGCGCCACCACATCCGCCATCGGTACGAACGGCTCACGCTCGGCGGCATAGTCGTGACCGGGCAGCTCAACGGCGTGGACAGCGATTCCGCTGTCCCGCATCGCCCTGGCCATCGGCTGGAAGTTCACGGCGTTGCCGCCGGCGTAGGGGAAGCACACCAGGGCACGGGTCGGCGCATCATCCGGTTCGCTCAGGGACTGAAGCAGCCCGGTTCGCCGATCGGTCCTGCCGTCAACCAGCGCGGCCAAATCGGCGAGAACCGGATGACGGGTCACGTCCTTGAGCGACACCACGCGGTCCAGGGTGATCGCCAGTTTCACGGCAGACAGCGATGTGCCGCCCAGGTCGAAGAAATGGTCCCGTCGATCGATCTGGTCCTGCGGGATCCCGAGCACCTGCGTCCAGGCGACCGCCAGGCGCTGCTCGGTCGGCGTATCCGGCGCATGGCGGCTTTCCTCGCAGTCCTCGTCCGCGTGGAGTTCGCCGTCCAGTAGCGCAGTCAGGGCTCTCTTGTCGATTTTGCCATTGGCGGTCAGCGGCAGTCCTTCGCGCCAGTGGAAGGCCGACGGCACCATGTACTGCGGCAGCGACTCACTCAGCCGGTCCCGCAGGTCCTCGACCGGTAGCGACCCGGGGGCTGAGTAGAAGGCCACAAGATGCTTGCTCCGGTCGGGCCGCTCGGCAATCACCACCGCGCCGTCGCGGACACCGGGCACCCGCAGCAGGGTGTTCTCGATCTCGCCGATCTCGATTCGGAAGCCGCGGATCTTGACCTGGCTGTCACGACGTCCGAGGAACTCCAGCTTTCCCTCGGGCAGCCAGCGGCCGTGATCGCCGCTGCGATAGAGCCGGGCTCCCGCGCGATGCGGATCGGGCATGAACGCCTGCCGGGTCCGGTCAGGGTCGTTGACGTATCCACGACCCACGCAGACGCCGGAGAAGACGATCTCCCCGGGGGCGCCGAGCGGTACCGGTGACAGCTGCTCGTCGACGACATAGACGTGCACGTTGCTGACGGGGGGACCGAGCGGGACCCGTTCGCGGTCCGGCGCCCGGGACATGACCTCGTGGTTGGTGTCGTCGGAGGTCTCAGTCAGCCCGTACGCGTTGACCAGCTTGATGTCGGGTCCTGCCGCGAACCAGCGCTGCGTGAGCTCCTTCTTCAAAGCCTCACCGGTGACGGACACACAGCGCAGACCAGGCAGTTCGCGCGGGTGCTGTTCCAAGTATGTCAAGACGACTTCGAGGTACGAGGGTACGACTTGAAGCACAGCGACCCGGCCACGCTCGATCGTGTCGACGAATCGCTGGACGTCCAGGATCACCTCTTGTTCGACCAGGAGGGTCTGCCCGCCGACCAGGAGTGCGGACAACGCTTGCCACAGCGAGATGTCGAAGCACTGGGGGGCGGTCTGGGCGACCACCTGCCCTTCGTCGATCTCCAGGTCGTCGATCTTGGCGTAGAGGTGGTTGAGCATGCCCGCGTGCTCGCACATCGCACCCTTGGGCTCTCCCGTGGAGCCGGAGGTGAAGTAGATGTAGGCGAGTTGGTCCGGTCCGACGGCGATGCCCAGGTCGTCGTCGGCATGGCCCTCGTCGTACGCCGTGCCGGTGAGGAGCTTTGCGACTCCAGGCAGCGACTCCAGGGCCTGGTCGAGCGAGTCGGCGCTCCCGGGTTCGGTGAGCACGAGCCCGCACTCGGCGCGGGAGAGCATGGCCGCGATGCGATCGGCCGGGAAATGCGGCTCGACGGGCAGGTACACGCCTCCGGCCTTGAACACCGCGAGGACGGCCGCCATCCAGTCCAGGTTCCTCTCGGTCACCACCGCGACGGCACCTTCACGCCGCAGCCCCCGCGCCAACAAGGCTCGCCCCAGCTGGTTGGCGCGTGCGTCGAGCTCCCGGTAGCTCCATTGCCGGTCGCCGTGAACGGCAGCCACGGCATCCGGGTGTACCCTCACCCGCTGCTCGAACAGCTCGTGCACCCGGGCGTTCGGCAGGGCACGGCGCGGTCCGGCCAGGCCTTCGAGCTGGAAGCGGACTTCCTCGGCGGACAGCAGGCTCTGCCGCGCGTGCTCGGCGTCCGGGTCTGCGGCGATGAGCGCGAGCACGGTGAGGTAGTAGCCGGCGATCCTGGCGGCGCAGTCAGCGTCGAGAACATCGGTCCGATATCGCAGTCGCAGCGTGGGGTTGCCACCGGGCTCCGAGAACCCCACCCACAGCACGGTGTCTCCGGCCGGACAGGCCCCTACGCCCGTCGGACCGGGATCGAAGGCGCCACGTGGATCGAAGACGGTTTCCAGAGACGGTTCGGTCAGGTTCAGTTCCCGCATGAGTTCTTCGACCGGGAAGTCCTTGTGCGACAGCAGTTCCGACACGGCGCGCTGGGTGCCCACCAGCAGCGCCCGCCATGACCTTGGCGCTGTCGTCAGCCGGCAGGGCAGCGGTCGGCCGCCCTCATCGGCGAGGTAACCGGAGATGACGTCGTGCTCGCCGGACAGCGCGGCGAGGACCTTGGCGTGCGTAGCCAGCAGCACGGAGCCGAGCGGCACCGTGAGGTCCTTCGCCAACCGGCGCAAGGCGTCCATGACGTCATCCGGGACCGTGGCCACGTGTTCGTCCATGCCCGCCGTCGGACGGAGCGTCCACCGGGGGATCGTGGTGGATCCGCCGGCGACGAGCACACTGCGCCAGAACTCCCGGTCCCCATCCACTCGCGTTCCCATCGATCGGTCCCCTCTCGCTTGCCGTAGCCACCATGTCTGTCGCCCAGACCGTCCGCCGACCGGGCTGGTCCTGCTACACCTGCCGGGCCGGCGCCGCCTGCTGCCCGGGGGCCTCTCTCATTTCCGTAGCGGGGTTTCCGCCCCACCGCGCGTGCTCCGGGACCTCCTCGCCCTTCATAAGGAAGGAGTCGGGAGCGAGCGCAGCGCCATCACCCATCGTCACGCCGTAGTGAACGTGGGCGCCGACACCGACCGTGCACCCGTCGCCGATCGTGCTGCGGTCGGACTTGAAGGTGCCGTCCTCCTGCGAGTGGCACTGGATCTTGCTCCCGGCATTGAGGGTGCAGTCGTCCCCGATGGTGGTGAGCATCCGCTCCGTCAGATAGCAGCCGTCGTCGAAGACTCTGCTGCCGAGCCGAACACCCAGGAGCCGCCAGATCACGTTCTTGAAGGGGGTGCCGTTGAAGACGTTGAGGTACTCGTCAGGCACCTTCCAAAGGCGCTCGTGCCACCAGAAATACGGGTCGTAGATGGAGCACAGGTGTGGTCGCAGCCCGCGGAAGGCCACGATGGCACGCTCCACCAGCACGAAATAGAGAGGGGTGAAGAACAGACCGAAAACCAGGAACCCCGCGACCGCCAAGTATCCCAGGGAGCCATACAGTTCGACATCCGCGAAAGCGACAGCCGTGAGAACGAAGACATAGAACCACCGCACGAACAGGAAGAGAACCATCGACCGGATGTTGTAGCGGTTCTTGGCGGCGAGGTTACGGGAAATCTCGTCCCCGGTCCGCATGTGATCAAACCTGGAGTCACGCTCCACCGACCGGGGAATCTCGAAGCACGGTGAGCCCAGGAGTCCCACACCCTCGCGTATCTGCCCATCGAGCGGAACCATCACCTTCGTCGCGAGGAGGCAGTTGTCACCCGTCCTGGCTCCCGAAGGATAGACAATGTTGTTCCCAAGGAAGTTGCGCCGCCCAATCGAGGCCCTGGACACACGGAAAGACGTACTCGAGAAGTCGGCATTGACGATCGACAGGCCGTCCGCGACCATCGTGCCGCTGCCCACAGAGCACAGATACGGCGTCTCGTGCTGCACCTCCGTGCCAAAATTCGACCCGGTTTGCTCCACACGCGACAGGTCATACCCGAGGCCGCGCAGATAATGAACGATGTAGGAACTGTCACCGAAGAGCCACTTGAAGAACTTCACGTTGGTGATGCGTGCGATCGCCCGGTGTGTCGAGTAATGGAAACCGTACAACGGATAAACCTTGTCCGGCTTGATGACCAGATGGAGCAGACGCGGAACGGTGAACAGAACGACAAGCCCAACAACGACGAAGCCGAAGAATCCAACACAGGACACGATCAGCGCATCAACGTAAAGCGCCGCCGACGCGAGCCCAGCCGCGCCGGAAAGCCGATCGCTCATCCCCGGAGCCTGCGTCAGCAGAATGTACGGGGCTCCGACGACAAGCGGCACAGCGAGGAAGAACAGCTGACCTACCGTGGTGAGGCCGAAACCGACCCGCCGCAGGGTGCCGCACTTGGCAGGTGGGACCCTCACGTAGTCGAGATCCGTGCGCTGCGCCGGGGACCCGTGCCACCGCTGACCGCTCGAAACCGACTGGCCGCTGTACAGGGAGGACGAATGGCCCAGCTGCGCCCCGTCGCCCATCGACGTGCCGATGTCGAGCACGGTCTTCTCACCGATGAACACATCCCGACCAAGGGTGACCGAGCCCGTCTGGATACGGCCGGCGTGCGCCCGGTAGCAGAGCAAGTACGACTCCTTTCGGATCACCGTGCCGGCACCGATCGTCAGTAGATCGGTGCAGACCGGGACGCTGCGGGAGAGAATCGTGACACCCTTGCCGATTCGTGCACCCAGGGCCCGGAGGTAGAGCACGTACAGGGGATTGCCGACGAAGAAGACCATCGGGTTGGCGTGGAGCAGTACCTTGACGGTCCAGAAGCGCAGATATTCGGAACCCCAGACCGGGAATTCGCGTGATTTCCACCGACCGATAAGGATCCATTTCGCCGCGATCGGGAAAGTGCATGCGCCGACGAAGGCGCTCCCACCGAAGATGACCGACCGCAGGTAGAGTTCCGTCATATTCGAGCCGGCGGACACCCATGCATAGCCGCGGGCGGCAACAAGTCCAGCAAGGAAGGAATATCCCAGGAAAAGCAAGAACTGAAGGATTCCGCAGAGTGTGTAGTGACGCGTACCGAGGGCAGTCACCGCTTCCGACGATGCCGGTGCCGAGGCCGGCGGATTGACGGGTGCGGGTGCGGAAACGGTTCCGTGGGTGGCGGTGTCGGTGAGCGCCGCCGCCAGACCGCGGATCGTGGGGTAGCGGTAAATGTCCTTGATCGACACTGCAGGCAAGTCCGCCCGCTTCCTGACGCGTGCACAGAACTTCGCCATCACCAGTGAGTTGGTGCCAAGGTCATCGAAGAAATGGTTGTCGACCGATACGTGCTCGACGCACACAACATCCGCAAGCACCTCGGCGAAGATCCGTTCGATGTCTTTCGACGGTCGGTCCGGCACAGCCGTCAGGGATTCGGCAGGGTTCTCCAGCATGCGGGCTCCTTGAAAAGGCGTGATCATCACCGGCCGATGCGACCGAAGCCCCGCATTCGTCGCCGAAGCGCCGCGCCCAGCGCCAAGTAGTCAGCGCAGCAGACGGGGAAATTCGGACGCCGGGAGCGCGTATTCACGCTCCCGAAACATCCCGCTTCAGTCTCCTTTGTCCTCTGTCGGGGCGCCACTCGGCTCGGAGCCGGCAGCACAAGCCGAGGGCGTGACGGCATCGGCAGGCGCAGTTACACGGGCCTCGGCGCCGGGCGAGTGGTCCAGGCGCTGTTACTGCTTATGGGTGAGTAGAGCCGCGCGGCAGGACAGCCACGCTGTTTCCAAAGTCGCGGCTGGACTCTCCACTGCCTGGTCGACATGTGCGAACCCGTAAGCAAGGACAGGCCGTCGGCCCAGGCAGAATTGCGGGCGATGGGGCGCTTGAGGGCTGGCCCGAGAGTCCTCTGCCCTGCGACACATAGCGGCCGAACCGCGGATGCGGCGATGTCCTCAGGCCACGAAGCGATGTGTCGTGCGCCAACAGTGTGTGGGTGCGTCACCGGGTAGCCCGGCCGCCCCCCCGCGGAGCGTGCGACAGCCGGCTGCGCCGGTTCATGCCGTTCGTCTGCGTGACGGACTCCCGCTGCAACCTGACCACCCGGCTGATGATGGAAGCCCTGGGCAGCCAGGTGCACGTCGTCTCCGACGAGCACA
>NZ_JBHXNW010000008.1:70882-159849 GCF_042717365.1 Streptomyces sp. NPDC058534 | reverse complement strand
CTGCACCCACGAGCCGCGGTCGGTCTCGATCCCGACCACCACCTCGCCCGGGTCCAGATCCTCGCCGCTGTGGCGGGCGACGAGTTCGTGCAGTTCCGCGATGCCCGCCACTCCCTCGGGCAGGTTCGCGGCGGCCAGCTTCCGGCCGCTCTCGTCCTGGACCTCGACATCGTGGTGGTCCTCGGCCCAGTCATCACCGATCAGCAGCAACAGACCCTCCCCAGTCACGTACTTCACCCAGCGGTGCAGCCTGCGGAAGGCACGGCACGCGGCCTAATGGATCCAGTGCTCACGCCCCGACGGGCGGGCACGCCACCCCATCAGCGGTCTGGCCTCCCGGCCGACCAGCAAGGGCACGGTCTGACCGCAGAACTCGAAGGCTCCGGCGTCGAAAGTGCTCACCTGCTGGCGGCTACGGAACCGAGCATTCCCCGGTTCCGTAGCTCCCATTAGGCTTCGACGCTGTCCTTCTTGGCGTCGTCGCTCCCGGCCGCCGCTTCCGCCTCGGCCTGCTTCTTGGAGGCCCGCAGGCTGGTGATCGTGGTGATGATCAGGACGGAGCAGATCACGCCGAGCGAGACCGGAATGCTGATCTCGGGGACGTGGACCCCGGACTCGTGCAGGGCGTGCAACACCAGCTTGACGCCGATGAATCCCAGGATGACCGACAGGCCGTACGAGAGGTGGACCAGCTTCCTCAGCAGACCGCCGATGAGGAAGTACAGCTGGCGCAGGCCCATCAGGGCGAACGCGTTGGCCGTGAACACGATGTACGGGTCCTGGGTCAGGCCGAAGATCGCCGGGATGGAGTCGAGCGCGAAGAGCACGTCGGTGGTGCCGATCGCGAGCATCACGACCAGCATCGGGGTCATGATCCGCTTGCCGTTCTCCTCGATCCACAGCTTGGTGCCGTGGTATCGGTCGGCGACACCGAAGCGGCGCTCGGCGGCCTTGAGGAGCTTGTTCTCCTCGAACTCCTCGTCCTCCTCGTCGGCCCGGGCCTCCTGGATGAGCTTCCAGGCGGTCCAGATCAGGAAGGCGCCGAAGATGTAGAAGACCCACGCGAAGCTGGCGAGGATCGCGGCGCCCGCGGCGATGAAGATCGCCCTGAGGACCAGGGCTATGAGGACACCAATGAGCAGCACTCGCTGCTGGTACTGCGAGGGCACCGCGAACTTCGCCATGATCAGGACGAAGACGAACAGGTTGTCCACGCTGAGGGACTTCTCGGTGATGAAGCCCGCGAAGAACTCGCCGGCGGGCTGGCCGCCGCCGAAGAGGAGCAGGCCGACTCCGAAGAGGCCCGCGAGGGCGATCCAGACGACCGTCCAGATCCCCGCTTCCTTGATCGATACGTCGTGCGGCTTGCGGCCGATGAAGAAATCGACCGCGATGAGGGCCGCGAGGCCCACGATGGTCAGGACCCACAGGGTCACAGAAACTTCCACTACGCCTCCGGCAGTGCGTCACACGGCAAATGTCAGCGTCGTCGCTGCCGGAGGTCTCTTCCACCCCGGGTGTCCGGAACGCGTGATGCGTCCGCGGAACCCACGGGCCGACGCCCCGGGATCTGGCCTGATCCGTATTGACGGGGTCGCCGCACAGACAGGGAGTACTCCCCTCCGTGCGGACGACAGTACCCCATTCCCCAAGGGAAGGTAAAGAGATTTGCAAATTACGCTCAAAAGTCCAGCTCGGAGGCCTTTACCCGCCCCACGAACGGCGGGCCGCCGCGACCTGAGTGAGGACCTGCTGGAGCACCTGACTGCCGGGCGGCACGAGCGCCGGCTCGTACGTCCACGCATGCCCGACCCAGGGGTCGGCGAGGTGGTCGTCGGGCACCGGTGTCAGCCGGAGCAGCGAGCGCCACAGCGGGTCCAGCAGCGGCCCGTACCCCGCGGACTCCTCCCGGTCGGCGACCATCATCAGGTGGACGCCGACGGCCGGCCCCTCGTCGGCGAGGTAGCGCAGCTGGTTCACCGCCCGGTCGTCGAATCCGTGCGGGAAGTCATTGACGATCAGGAGCTGCTGGGAAGTGTCGACACCGGGCGGCAGCGCGTCGGGAGCACCGCCGCGCAACGCCATCTGCACCAGGTCGACGCGCTGAGTGAGGCGGGCCAGAACGTCCGCCGCCCCAGCCGCGCCGAGGGCGGGCGGAGCGGCGAGCACCCCGGCGCGCACCAAGGGTGCCAGAGGCTGTGCACCGGATCCGGCCGGATCGATGACGTGCACGGTGAACTCGCCCGCCGGGTACACGGCGAGCAGCCGGGCCGCGTGCGCGACCGCCGTCTCCATGCCCAGCCGCCGCGTCTCGTGGGAGTCCGCGGGCGAACCGTCGAGCGAGGCGGAACGCCCGCTGTCGATCCACATACCGCGCTCCAGCGGCAGCCGCATCAGCAGCGGGATGCGTATGCGGTCGGCCTCCGGCAGATGGAGATCGCCCAGCCGCAGGGCCATCGGTATCTCCATGGGGACGCGGTAGGCGTGCCAGACCGGGTTGTCCCAGCGCGCGAAGGCCGCGGGCAGGGCGGGCTCGACGACCTCGGCCTCGGCGACCAGCTGAGCGACGTCCCGGTCCAGGACCTCCCTGGCCTGGGACACCAACTGGCCGTGCCGGGCACGCGCCGTCTCGCGGGCGGCGTCTCCCTGTCCGCCGATCCGGCTGCGCGGGTCGGAGAGGGCCTGGTCGAGTTCCTTCTCCATGCGCGAGTCGGCGAAGTCGACGGCACTGCGGTACGCGGCCGTGGTGCGGGACAGGTCCTCGAACATGCCCCACACCTGGTTGTAGAGCCGCTCCTCCATGGACCAGCCGGTGGCGTCGCCGGCGACGGGCCGGGCGGGCCGGCCGGGTTCGGCCGGGGGCGCGGCCGGCGGGGGCGGAGGCGGGGCCGCGTTCTGGCGGCGCGGGTGGCTGTAGTCGATCGGGCCGCCACCGGTGGGCGTGGTCGCCTGGCCGGCGGGTGCGGGGTCGCCCGGGCCGCCCCGGTACGGCTGCTGCGTCCCGTGCTGTCCCGGCACGGCGGGTGTCTGCGTGCCGGCGGCGCCCTGGGGGTCGTACGGGGAGACCGGCGGTACGGGGCCGGGAGTGCCCTGCGGTGCACCGCCGTGGTCAGGACCGTGCGCCGGGGCGGCGGTCTGCCGGGAGCGGTCGGCGTCCGCGGCGCGGGCCGGAGGGGCCGGCACCGAACGGGCCAGCCCGCGCGCCACCGCCTCGTGGATGGTCCCGGCGAGCTGCTGGGCCTGGGGCAGGTTCTGGTCGGTGAGCAGTTCGGCGAGGCCGCCGGCGTAGCCCTGGCCGACGGCGCGCACCTTCCACGCGCCCTGGCGCCGGTAGAGCTCCAGGGCGACGACCGCGGACTCGCAGTCCAGGCCGGTGACGGTGTAGCTGGCGACTTCGTCGCCGCCGAGGTCGGTGACCGCCACGAAGGGGGCGGCGACGGCCCCGAAACGGACCGGGCTCTGCCCCCCGACGGGCAGGGCCAGCAGCACGCTCATGCGGTGCACGGTGTCCGGGAGTGCGTCCAGGTCCACCGCGAGGCGGTGGTCGGCGGCCGCCTGCCGGGAGACCTCCAGGCCCGGCAGGGTGGGTGTGCCCGGGTGGGCCACCCACTCGACCCCGTGGACCGTGCCCTTCTCATCGCCGAGCGTGGCTCCGGCCACGATCGGCGTGCCGGCCGAGACCCGGATCTCCAGACGATTCCGGGGAAGCGGGTGGTTCTGTCCCCGCGTCAGCTCGGCCGTCATCGCCTGTCCCCCTGTGTCACTGGTGCGTCACTCGTGATGTGCCGTGCGGCGCTCGTCCGTCCCGTTCGCGGGACGGCGATTGGGCCGGCCCGCCGCGGGACCGGCATTCCGGCTTCGGCGGCCCGCTAGAGGACCGGCAGGATCGCCGGCATCAGGTCCTGGAAGGTGCGGCCGTTGGCCGGGGTACCCACGGCGGTCATCGCCCAGCCCTGGCCCGCCCGGTGCACCTTGGCCATGATCTGCGCCGTGTAGGCGCCGCCGCCGGCCAGCGTGTAGCGGGCGAGTTCCTCGCCGTTGGTCTCGTCGACCAGACGGCAGAACGCGTTCTGCACTTCCTGGAAGGTCTGGCCGGTGAACGAGTTCACGGTGAAGACGATCTGGTCGATGTGGACCGGAATGCGCTGGAGGTCGACGAGGATCGCCTCGTCGTCGCCGCCCTGGCCGACACCTCCGACCAGGTTGTCCCCGGTGTGGCGCACCGAGCCGTCGTCGCTCACCAGGTGGCGGAAGAAGACGACGTCGACCGGCTGCTTGTCCGCGAAGAGGACCGCGGAGGCGTCCAGGTCGATCTCCCGGGTACGGGAGCCGAACAGGCCGCGCCGGGGAGCCGCCTGCCAGCCGAGACCCATGCGCACCGACGTCAGGCTGCCGCCGTCGTTCTTCTGCAGACTGATGGCCTGACCCTTGGTCATGTTGACGGTCACGCGCTGATCCCCTCTCGAACTGTCCCCTGTTGCCGCGGAGCCCGCGGTTGTCCTGAACCCTACGCAGGGGCACTGACAGTGCCCCACCCCGGTCCGCACTTTGTGTCGGTCTTGCAACACAGCCCGTGCCCGGTCGGGCCCTCAGGCCAGGCCCGCCTCCTTCATCTGACGCAGTTCCTTCTTCATCTCGGAGACCTCGTCGCGCAGCCTGGCCGCGATCTCGAACTGCAGATCGGCGGCGGCCGCCCGCATGCGGTTGGTCAGCTCCTCGATCTGCTCGGCCAGCTCCGCTGCGGGACGGTCGGTCGGCACCGTCTCCTTGCCCTTGCCCTTGCCCTTGCCCTTGCCCTTGGCCGGTTTCGCACCTGCCGCCGCCTGGCCGCCGAGGGAGGGCACCGGTGCCTTGGCGCCCTTGCCCTCCTTCACCTGGCGGTAGCCCGAGCCGAGCAGCTGCTCGGTGTCGACGTCCTCACGGGCGATCTGCGCGACGATGTCGTTGATCTTCTTGCGGAGCGGCTGCGGGTCGATGCCGTTCGCCTTGTTGAACGCGACCTGCTTCTCGCGGCGGCGGTTGGTCTCGTCGATCGCCTTCTCCATCGCCGGCGTGATCTTGTCCGCGTACATGTGGACCTGCCCGGAGACATTGCGCGCAGCGCGGCCGATGGTCTGGATCAGCGAGGTGCCGGAGCGCAGGAAGCCCTCCTTGTCGGCGTCGAGGATCGCCACCAGGGAGACCTCGGGCAGGTCGAGGCCCTCCCGCAGCAGGTTGATGCCGACCAGGACGTCGTACTCACCGGCGCGCAGTTCACGCAGCAGTTCGACGCGGCGCAGGGTGTCGACGTCGCTGTGCAGGTAGCGGACCTGGATGTCCAGTTCCAGGAAGTAGGCGGTGAGGTCCTCGGCCATCTTCTTGGTGAGGGTGGTGACCAGGACGCGCTCGTCCTTCTCGGTCCGCTTGCGGATCTCGTGCACCAGGTCGTCGATCTGGCCCTCGGTGGACTTGACGACGACCTCCGGGTCGACGAGGCCGGTGGGGCGGATGATCTGCTCCACGGCGCCGTCCGAGCGGGAGAGCTCGTAAGCGCCCGGGGTCGCGGACAGGTAGACGCTCTGTCCGATGCGCCCCTGGAACTCCTCCCACTTCAGCGGGCGGTTGTCGAGTGCGGAGGGCAACCGGAAGCCGTGGTCGACCAGGGTGCGCTTGCGGGAGGCGTCGCCCTCGTACATGGCGCCGATCTGCGGCACGGTGACGTGCGACTCGTCGATGACGAGCAGGAAGTCGTCCGGGAAGTAGTCAAGGAGCGTGTTCGGCGGGGAGCCGGGGAGGCGGCCGTCGAAGTGCATCGAGTAGTTCTCGACCCCGGAGCAGCTGCCGATCTGGCGGAGCATCTCGAGGTCGTACGTCGTGCGCATCCGCAGTCGCTGGGCCTCCAGGAGCTTGCCCTGCTTCTCCAGCTCGGTCAGGCGCTCGGCCAGCTCCTTCTCGATGTCGTTGGCCGCCCGCTCCAAGCGCTCGGGGCCCGCGACGTAGTGGGAGGCGGGGAAGACGTACAGCTGCTGGTCGTCGCTGATGATCTCGCCGGTGACCGGGTGGAGGGTGGACAGGGCCTCGATCTCGTCACCGAACATCTCGATGCGGACGGCGAGCTCCTCGTAGACCGGGAAGATCTCGATGGTGTCGCCGCGCACACGGAAGGTGCCGCGGGCGAAGGCCACGTCATTGCGCGTGTACTGGATGTCGACGAAGCGGCGCAGCAGCTCGTCCCGGTCGTGTTCCTCACCGACCCGGAGGGTGACCATGCGGTCCACGTACTCCTGGGGGGTGCCCAGGCCGTAGATGCAGGAGACGGAGGCCACCACGACGACGTCACGGCGGGTGAGCAGTGAGTTGGTCGCGGAGTGCCGCAGGCGCTCCACCTCCTCGTTGATCGAGGAGTCCTTCTCGATGTAGGTGTCCGACTGGGGGACGTATGCCTCGGGCTGGTAGTAGTCGTAGTACGAGACGAAGTACTCGACGGCGTTGTTCGGCAGCAGTTCGCGGAACTCGTTCGCCAGCTGGGCGGCCAGGGTCTTGTTCGGCGCCATGACCAGGGTGGGCCGCTGGAGCTTCTCGATCATCCACGCGGTGGTGGCGGACTTGCCGGTGCCGGTCGCGCCGAGCAGGACGACGTCCTTCTCGCCTGCTTCGACTCGCCGGGCCAGCTCGGCGATGGCCGCCGGCTGGTCGCCGTTCGGCTGGTAGGGGCTGACGACCTCGAAGGGCGCCACCGTGCGTTCGATCTGGGAAACGGGCCGCATGGGTTCCACCGTACGACCCCCCACTGACAACGGGTCCGGATCAGCGGTTCTGCGGGGTGCGGGAGCGCCGGTGGACGAGGGGGCGGCGGAGGTGGCGGGCGGAGTGGTGTGCCGGCCGGCGGACCGTGCGCGGGATCTCGGTGTGGGCGGGGATGCCGGGCTTCCGCTCGACGGGGGGCGCGGCGGGCTTGCCCATGACCATCAGCGGGTCGAGCAGGACGACGACGCCGGCCAGGACGAGGAAGGCGAGGGGCCCGATCAGCATCGGGGCGAGGAGTTCGGCGGGCGATCCCCCGACGGTGGGCTCGGACGTGCCGCTGACATGGACGTCAAGGGCGGCCATGCCCGTGTAGTGCATGCCGGTGACGGCCAGACCCATGATCAGGGCGGCGCCCACGCTCCACAGGAAGCCCCGGACCTGTCCGGCCGCCCACAGTGAGGCGGTGGCGGCGGCCATGGCTATGACGACGGACGCGGACACGGTGAACGTGTTGTAGGTCAGCTGTCCGTCCAGGTGCATCCCGGCCATACCCAGGTAGTGCATCGAGGCGATCCCCAGGCCGGTGATGGTGCCTCCGGTGAACAGGGAGGTCCCGCGGGCTCCGCGGTAGCCGACGATGAAGATCCCGATCCCCACCATGACGACGGCGACGGCCAGGCTGGCGAAGGTCATCAGCCAGTCGTAGCGGATCGGCGTGTGTTCGATCGTGAACCCCATCATCGCGATGAAGTGCATGGTCCAGATGCCGGAGCCGATCGCCGCCGAGCCCAGGGCGAGCCAGCCGGGGCGCCAGGAACGGGTGACCAGCATGGCCCTGGTGGTGCAGCGCAGACCGAGGGCACCGCCGAGGCATGCCATGAGGTAGGCCACCAGCGGTGTGACGAGTCCGTAGTTGAATCCGTCGACCGTGCCATGCATCTGCGGCTGCCCTTCCGCCTTCTTGCGCCCCGGTGGAGTCCCGGATTCTCCTGATGTGCACCCTCTCGCGGGCCTGAGCGAACGACCGGGGCCGAGGCAGAGAGTATGACGTCCACCGGAATGGTCGAACGAATCTCCGGCAAAGAATCACGGGCTCGCCCCACTTGTGCCGCCCTGGTGAGCGTAGTTGAGCAACTCCATTCAGCCAGTGGCCATTCTGTACCCCTTTTCCGTTGTCCCTCCGGTGTCACAGTGGAGCTGTCCGTGATCGATCGACGCGAGGAGTACGCATGCACGTGCGCACAGTTGCCGTCACGACCACCGCGCTTCTGGGAGTCGCCCTGACGGCTCCCCTCTCGCACGCCCGGGCCACCGGGACCGGCGACGACGGGCCCACGGTCGTCGCGCACCGGGGCGCTTCCGCCTACGCGCCGGAGAACACGCTGGCCGCCGTCGACAAGGCGGCCGAGCTGGGCATCCGCTGGGTGGAGAACGACGTCCAGCGCACCAGGGACGGCGAACTCGTCGTCATGCACGACGACAACCTGCGGCGCACGACCGACGTGGAGGAGGTCTTCCCCGACCGGTCCCCCTGGAAGGTGAAGGACTTCACCGCCGCGGAGATCGCGCGGCTGGACGCGGGGAGCTGGTTCGGGCCCGAGTACGCGGGCGCGCGCGTGCCGACGCTGAAGCAGTACGTGGACCGTGTGGAGCACAACCACCAGAAGCTGCTGCTGGAGCTGAAGAGCCCCGGTCTGTACCCGGGCATCGAGCAGCAGACCCTCAAGGTGCTCGCCAACGAGGGCTGGCTCGACCGCCGCCATGTGGCCGGCCGGCTGGTGGTGCAGAGCTTCAGCGCGGACAGCATCCGGACGGTCCACGACCTCAAGCCGGCCGTCAAGACGGGTTTCCTCGGCACGCCTCTCGTATCGGACCTGCCCGAGTACGCCGAGTTCACCGATCAGATCAATCCCTCGCACGGCTCCCTCTCCATGACCTACGTGTCCTCGGTGCACGCGTTCAAGGGGCCGCACGGCAGGCGGATGGAGGTCTTCACCTGGACGGTGGACACCGCGGCCACCGCCCGGCTGGTGGCGGGGTACGGCGTCGACGGCATCATCACCAACAAGCCGGACGTGATACGGGACGCCGTCGGCGAGGACGCGGACTCGTCCGGACGCTGACCCCCTTCGTGCCCGGGACGGGCCGGCCGCGTCGGCCGCTGTCCCGGGCGTTGTCAGTGGCCGGCCGTACCGTGGGCGCATGGACAGCCATGGGCAGTACGAACAGCGGGTCGTGTGGACCGTCGTCGGCACCGACATCGGTCCGCTGATGCTGGCCGCCACCCGCGACGGCCTGGTCAACGTCGTGTTCCACGCCACCGACGCCGCCCGCGACCAGGCGCTCGAACGGCTCGCGGCCTGGCTGGGCACGGAGCCCGTCGAGGCGCCCGGCTCCCCGCTGCTGGCCGAGGCGATACGCCAGGTGGCGGCGTACTTCGCTTGCGGCAGGCAGGACTTCGACCTGCCGCTGGACTGGTCGCTGATCTCGGGCTTCAACCGGGAGGTACTGCGTGAGCTGGCCTCCGGCGTCCCTTACGGCTCGGTAGTCGGATACGGCGACCTGGCCGGCCGGGTGGGCCGGCCGGGCGCCGCCCAGGCGGTGGGCATGGCCATGGGGGCCAATCCGCTGCCGGTCGTCGTGCCCTGCCACCGCGTGGTGGAGAGCGACGGGGGCATCGGCGGGTTCGGCGGCGGGGTGGAGACCAAGCGGCGGTTGCTCGCGCTGGAGGGCGTGCTGCCCGAGCCGCTGTTCTGAGGGCCGGCTCCACCCTGGTGCCGGTGGCGGGCGGAGCTACTCGTAGTGCCTGGCCTCGATGATGTTGCCGTCCGGGTCGCCGAAGTAGAAGCTGCGCCGGGCCATGCCGCGGGCGCCGTAGGAGTCGTGGGCGAGCTCCGAGACCGGGACGGATTGCTCCTCCAGACGGGCCCGCAGTGCGTCGAAGTCGTGCGCGGGCAGGGACAGGCAGATGTGGTTGACGGGATGCCCCGCGCTCTCGTCGGCGCCGGGGACGACCCGCATGCGTGCCGCGAGGGAGTGCGGCGCGAGATCGAGGATGGTCTCTTCGTTGAGCCGCACGGAAGGGAAACTCACGCTTCCCGCGGCGTACTCGGTGAGCCGCAGGGGCTCCAGCCCCAGGTTCTTCTCGTAGAACCCGGCCGCGGCGACCGGGTCGCGGACCCAGAGCACCACGTGGTCGAGACGTGTCGTGTTGTCCGTCATGGTTCCCAGGCTGGTGCCCTCCCCCGGGACCCGCAAGAGGCCGACGCGGCCCCCTCGGGGGTTTGGCCCGGTCCGTCGCCCGCCAGGGATGAGGGAGACCGGAGCTGAGGGAGACCGTCGGACTGGAGGCAGGCGCGTGATGCTGGTGGTGTCGGAAGAGGTACGGACGGCGATCGACGCGCGTGAGCCCGTGGTGGCCCTGGAGTCCACGATCATCGCGCACGGGCTGCCACGCCCGCGCAATCTGCTGGTGGCCCGGGAGCTGGAGGAGACGGTACGTCGGGAGGGCGCCGTCCCGGCGACGATCGCCGTCCTGGACGGGCGGCCTCATGTGGGCCTCGACAAGGAGCAACTGGAGCGGGTCGCCAACGAGGACGGCATCCGCAAGCTGGGCCACCGGGACCTGCCGCTCGCGGTGGCGGCCGGCGCGAGCGGCGCGACCACCGTGTCGGCGACCGCGCTCTTGGCGGCTCTGGCGGGCGTACGGGTGTTCGCGACCGGTGGGCTGGGCGGCGTGCACCGGGAGTGGACGGTGACACAGGACGAGTCGGCCGACCTGGGCCTGCTGGCACGCACCCGGATCACGGTGGTGTGCGCGGGGGTGAAGTCCATCCTGGACGTGCCGGCGACCCTCCAGCGGCTGGAAACGCTCGGCGTCTCAGTGGCGGGCTACGGCACGGACCGCTTCCCCGGCTTCTACCTGTCCGACTCCGGGCACCCGGTGGACTGGACGCTGGACAGCCCGGAGCAGGTGGCCGCGGTCATGCGGGCGCAGGACACGCTGGACGGGCCGCGGTCCGCGTTCGTGGTCGCCAACCCCGTCCCCGAGGAGGAGCAGCTCGATCCCGCGCTGCACGCACGCGTGCTGGCCGACGCGCTGCGGGCGTGCGAGGCGGAGCACGTGACGGGCCAGGCGATCACACCGTTTCTCCTCGACCACCTGGTGCGCCACACCGACGGCTCGTCGCTGAGCGCCAATCTGGCGGCGGTGCGCGGAAACGTGCGGCTGGCGGCCCGTATCGCGACGGCCTGGGCCCGGGCATGACCGTGCGGCCGGACGGGGCGCTGCTGGTCGTCGGCGATGTCGTCACGGACGTGGTCGCCCGCCACCGGGGGCCGCTGGCCGCCGGTACCGACACGGGCGCCTCGATCCGTCGGCTGCCCGGCGGGGCGGGTGCCAACGTGGCCTGCTGGGCTGCCTGGGCGGGGCACGGGAACGTCCGGCTGCTGGGCCGGGTCGGCGCCGCCGCGGCCGGCTGGCACGAGCGGGAGCTGACGGCCTGTGGGGTGCGTCCGCTACTGGTGGTCGACGCGTCGGCGCCGACGGGGACGGTGATCTGCCTGGTCGACACGGGCGACTCGGCCGAGCGGACCTTCCTCACGGACAGCGGGGCTTCGTTGCGGATCGGGCCGGACGACTGGTCGGACGCGCTGCTCGACGGCGTCGCCCGACTGCACCTGTCGGGCTACCTCCTGTTCGCGGAACCGAGCCGCGCTCTGGTGTCGGTCGCCCTGGCCGCGGCACGCGCGCGTGGGGTGCCGGTCAGCCTGGACCCGGCCTCTGCGGGGTTCCTCGCCGGGCTGGGCGTCGACCGTTTCCTGGGTCTGGTCGAGGGGGTGGACATCCTGCTGCCGAGCCGCGACGAGGCGTGCTTGCTCACCGGGCTGCCCGACACCGCGGACGCGGCGGCGAAGCTGAGCCGGCACGTTCCGCTGGTGATCGCCAAGCAGGGGGCGGAGGGGGCCCTGGTGGCCCGGGCCGGCGCCGTGTGCGCCCGGGTCCCCGCCGCCCCGGCGTCGCCGCGGGACAGTACGGGCGCCGGTGACGCCTTCACCGGCGCGTTCCTCGCCGCGCTGCTCGCGGGCGCGACGCCCGAGGAGGCGGCGGCCGTGGGGTGCCGGGCGGGAGCGACGGCGGTCGAACGGGTGGGCGGGAGACCTCCACGGGCGGCCGGCTGATGGGCGGCGGACAGCAGGCGGGTACGATTGCGGGCGCTCCGTGCCGTGAGCTGGTCTGGCCCGGACACACGGGCCGCCGGGGCCGACAGGGCTGACTGGGCTGACTGGGGGCGTCGGGGCCGCCGGTCGGTGCTCCCTACGCCTTGCGTCCCCACGCCGAGATCATCGGGGCCGTCGCCAGGTCCATGCCGCCGGACGCGACGTTGGCGAGATGCCGGTCGATGTCCTCGTGGGTGGCCACTCCCCCGCTGACCAGCTCGTCGCGGATCTGACGGACGGTCGCCGACTCCAGGGCGGCGCACGCGGGCGAGGTGACCGGGAAGTAGGCGTCGGCCTCCACGCGGCGCAGTCCGGCCTCCCGGAGCAGGCGCGGCAGCCGGCGACCGTAGGAGAGGTCGGCGCCGCGGCGGGACAGCAGCTGGCGGAAACCCTGCCGGAGGCCGTTCGCCAGCTGCTGCTCGGGGCCGTGCTCGTCGGGGCAGAGCAGGGGCTGCAAGGCGGGATCGGCGTCCTCGACCAGGAGGCGGCCACCGGGACGCAGGGCCCTGACCATCGACAGCAACGCCTGCTCCCGGTCCGGGACGTGGACAAGCACGAGCCTCGCGTGCACAAGGTCGAACCCCTCCCCCGGCGGTTCCTGCGCGCCCACGTCGTGCACGCGCACTTCGACCGGCGGGCGCCCGGCCGGAGCGACCCGCGAGGTGTCGATGTCCGTCGCGAGGACCCTGCCGGTCGCCCCGACCTTCTTGGCCAGCCACGACACCACGGAGGTTCCGCCGGCTCCGACCTCCCAGCAGCGCCAGCCGGGTCCGACGCCGAGCGTTTCGAGGTGCCGGAACGTGGTGGGGTCGAAGAGCTTGGCGAAGGCGTCGAAGCGCTCCGCAGCCTCGGCCTGCCGGTTGTCGAGGAGGTATCCGTCGGTTCGCGTCATGCCGCGATCATCCCAGTCGTCCGGCTTGCCGGAAGGGGGCGACGCTCCGGCGCGAGGGCCCCGGACGGCCGACCGGGGCGGCTCCGGCGGCGTGCGGCCGACAGCTCGTCCACAGCCGGGAAGGAAGCGGAATGCTCCGTTTCCACAGGCCCGTCCGGCGTTCGCGCAGGACTGGCAAACTGGCCTGCCAAGGCGCGGGAAGCACGGCGCGAGGGGACCCACGCGAGGAGATTCGGATGACCATGGCAGGGAATCTGCGGAAGGTCACCGGCCTGGGAAAGGTCGGTGGCCTGCGGAAGGTGGCACAGCTGGGCCGCCGTCGACGACGGGTGGATCTGAGCCACCCGGCTCGCTCCCCGCTGGGTTCCTCGGTGGTGAACTGCGTGACCTACCGGGACGGTGTCCGCACCCCCGAGGGCGGCGATCCGGTCGACGTGGTGGCCAGGATGCGCAAGCGCGGAGCGGGTTTCGTCTGGCTCGGCCTGCACGAGCCGACGGACCAGGAGTTCGCCGGCGTCGCGGAGCTGTTCGATCTGCACCCGCTGGCGGTGGAGGACGCGATCGAGGCCCACCAGCGGCCGAAGGTGGAGCGGTACGGCGAGACGCTCTTCGCCGTGTTCAAGACCGTCTGCTACGTGGAGCACGAGGAGCTCACGGCCACGAGCGAGGTGGTGAGCACCGGCGAGATCATGGTGTTCGTCGGCCAGGACTTCGTGATCACCGTACGCCACGGACGGCACGGCTCCCTGGGTCCGCTGCGCGAGGAGCTGGAGTCCGATTGCGCGCAGCTCGCCAAGGGGCCGTCGGCGGTGCTGCACGCGATCGCGGACCACGTGGTGGACGACTTCCTGACCGTCATCGATTCGGTCCAGGCGGACGTCGACCATGTGGAGACGGAGGTGTTCGCGGAGAACGGCGCGCGGGTCGACCCGGGGCGGATCTACCAGCTCAAGCGTGAACTGCTCGAACTGAGGCGGGCCGTGGTACCGCTCAGCCGGCCGCTGGAGGAGCTGGCCACGCGGCCGTTCCGCGTGGTCGACCAGGAGATACAGGCGTACTTCCGTGACGTCTCCGACCACCTGCTGCGGGCCACCGAGCAGATCGCAGCGTTCGACGAGCTGCTCAACTCCATCCTCCAGGCGCACCTCGCCCGCGTGACGGTCGCGCAGAACGAGGACATGCGGAAGATCACCGCCTGGGCCGCGATCGTCGCCGTCCCCACGATGGTCTGCGGGGTGTACGGCATGAACTTCGACCACATGCCCGAGCTGCGCTGGCGGTACGGCTACGGCATGGTCATCGGGGTGATAGCGGTCGCCTGCCTGGCGTTGCACCGCGGCTTCCGGCGCAACGGCTGGCTCTGAGGGCGGACCGAGCGGTTCAGGCATCGAGCGGTTCAGGCACCGAGCGGTTTCAGGCAGAGAAGCTCACGATCTTCCGTGGCACGACGCGGATGATCACACGGGTCTCCTCGTCTCTCTCCGCCGGCGGGTCGATGCCGAGGTACTTGTGCGAGAGATCGCGCGGAAGTCTCTTCCCCTCGTCGGGGACGATCTCGGCGGTACCGCGGATCTCCACTGAGGTGTACGGGTTGGCGAGGTCGTAGACCGACAGGCTGATGCGCGGATCGCGGCGGAGGTTGCGCACCTTCTGCCGTTCGTCCACGGAGGAGAAGAGCACCGTGTCGCCCTCGCGTTTGATCCAGACCACGGAGTTCTGCGGGGCGCCGTCGGGGCCGAGCGTGGCGACGAGGCGAAGTTCTTGCCGTCCAGGAGGGCGCGGACCGGCTCGTCGAAGGAGGGGGCGGAGCTGCGGGCGTCGTGGTGACGGCGGCATTGCCGGAGTGAGTCGTCATACCGACAGGGTAGTTACATGCATGCACATATAAAAGCGCATGGGAAGAACTGACGCTCCGAACGGGTCAGCCGCTCCACGCGGGATGCCGTGGATCGTCGGCCCGCACCAGGACGTCGGCGGTGCCGGCGGGGTCGGTCTCCTCTTCGTAGCGCTCGAGGGCGGGCAGGGTCCACTGCTCGGTCTCCGCGGTCCGGCGGCGCAGCGCTCCGGGGGTGAGGACGAGATGGACGCTCAGATCGAGGGGGAACCAGTGACGCAGCAGGAAAGGGCCGTGCAACAGCAGCGCGCCGCCGGGAGGCAGTTGGACACGGGGACTGCGGGTGGCGCGGTCGGTGACGGGGTCCCACAGGTCGGGCAGGGCCCGCCCGTTCCCCTCGGGCCCGAGGGGGTCGAAGACCTCGCGCCACAGGGCACCGATGTCGTACCAGCCGTTGTAGTAGGACTCGGTGTCCCGGTGCCCGTACTCCAGGCGCAGCGAGGCGGGGCGCAGGAAGCCCTCCGTCCCGACGACGAGGGAGGGTCGGCCGCGGACGCGCAGTGCCTCGGAGACCCGTTCGGCGAGGTCGCCGGGGCGGGCGGCCGGAGCGCCGTCGAGGGCGACGCGGGTCCAGGCGCTGCCGTCCGCGGGTTCGAGGTCGAGCAGGCGCTCGGCGAGCTGGTCGCCGAGCCGGTCCCAGGTGATCGCTTCCAGTCGCACCCGCCCATGATGCGTCACTCGCCGGTGCGCCCGCTTGGACGCTCGCGCATGGGCGGGCGCGGGCCGGCCATGGTCACCGCGCCCGCGCGGCGGTTGACTTGGGGTGACCGACGGCGGACGGCGCCGGGCGGGCGACCGCTCGACGGGTGGGAGTTGACACGACATGATCGACGGACCGTACTTCGTGCTGACGGTGCTGGGTGTACTCGGGACCGGTCTGACGGCCGGTGTGTTCTGCGCCTTCTCGACCTTCGTCATGCCGGGGCTGGCCGCGCTGCCGCCGGCGCAGGGGATCGCCGCGATGAACTCGATCAACAAGGCCGCGGTGCGGCCGGCCTTCATGGCGGTGTTTCTCGGGACGGCAGTGCTGGCCGCGGTGATCGCCGTGGTGACGTTCGTGCTGTGGCCGGAGGAGGCCGCGGTGGAGCTGCTGCTGGGCAGCGCGCTGTATCTGATCGGGTCGTTCGGGGTGACCGCGGCCGCCAATGTGCCGCGCAACACCGCCCTGCTCGAAGTGGAGCCGGGCTCCGCGCGGGCGGCCGACCGGTGGACCTCGTACGTGCGCGAGTGGACGGCGTGGAACCACGTCCGCACGATCGCCTCGGCCGCGGCGGCGGTGGCCTACGTGCTCGCCCTGCGCTGAGGGAGCGGGCGCCGCCGCGGCGCGGGCGCGGCGGGAGGGTGAAGGGCGTGCGGCACTCTGCGTCCGGAGCGGGCCGGACGTATCGTGGGGCGCAAGAGCGCCGCCCCGAACGCAGAGCGCCGCACGGCCAGCCACCCCGCACGCAAGGGAGAGGGCCATGGCCGATCCGAAGGGTTTCCTGACGACACCCCGCGAGGAGTGGCCCCGCAGGCCGGCCGGGGAGCGGGTTCAGGACTGGGACGAGGTATACGTCCCGGGCGCGTTGCTGCCGATCGTCGGCGCGCAGGCCGACCGCTGCATGGACTGCGGCGTCCCCTTCTGCCACGAGGCCTGTCCGCTGGGCAACCTGATCCCGGACTGGAACGACCTGGTGTCCCGGTCGGACTGGCGGGCGGCGAGCGAGCGGCTGCACGCCACGAACAACTTCCCCGAGTTCACCGGCCGGTTGTGCCCCGCGCCGTGCGAGGCGGGCTGTGTCCTCGCCATCAACCAGCCGGCCGTGACCATCAAGAACGTCGAATGCGCGATCGCCGACCGGGCCTGGGAGGAGGGCTTCACCCCGCCACGACCGCCGGACCGGCTGTCCGGGAGGACGGTGGCGGTGATCGGCTCGGGACCCGCCGGCCTCGCGGCGGCGCAGCAGCTGACCCGGGCCGGGCACACGGTGGCGGTGTTCGAACGGGACGACCGGATCGGGGGGCTGATGCGGTACGGCATCCCCGCGTTCAAGATGGAGAAGCGGCACCTGGAGCGGCGCATCGAGCAGATGCGGGCGGAGGGGACGAAGTTCCGGACGTCGACCGCGGTCGGCCGGGACGTGGGCGCCGCGGAGCTGCGGAGCCGTTACGACGCCGTGGTGGTCGCCACCGGGGCGACCACTTGGCGCGAGCTGCCCGTGCCCGGGCGGGAGCTGGCGGGGATCCATCAGGCGATGGAGTACCTGCCGCTGGCCAACCGGGTGTGCGAGGGAGACCTGGAGCGCTCCCCGCTGTCCGCCGCGGGGAAGCACGTCGTCATCGTCGGCGGTGGCGACACCGGCGCGGACTGTCTGGGCACGGCGGTGCGGGACCGGGCGGCGTCCGTGACCCAGCTGGACATCTACGCGCAGCCGGGCGTGGAACGGGACGAGGAGGCGGAGCCCTGGCCGGTCTATCCGCGGCTCTACCGGCTGTCGGTGGCGCACGAGGAGGCACGCGAGCTGCGGTCCGCGCCGGCGGCGGACGCGGACGCGCGGCTGTTCGCGGCGTCCACGCTCCGCTTCACCGGGGACGACGAGGGGCATGTGCGGTCGCTGCACCTGGTCGGAGTGGACGCGGGGCGCCGTCCGCTGCCCGGTACCGAGCGCTCGCTCCCCGTGGACCTGGTCCTGCTCGCCCTCGGTTTCTCGGGGCCGGACCGGGAGGACGGGCTGGTCGAGGGGCTGGGGCTGGAGTTGGAGTCCCGCGGCACGATCGCCCGGGACCGGGACTTCGCGACCGGCGTCCCGGGGGTGTTCGCCGCGGGGGACGCGGCGCGCGGGCAGTCGCTCATCGTGTGGGCGATCGCGGAGGGACGGGCGGTGGCGGCGGCCGTCGACCGCCACCTGTCCGGCGGCCGCACTCGGCTCCCCGCCCCGGTGGGGCCCTACGACCGGCCGATGAAGGTCTGACCGGCCCGCCGGGGACGGGCCGCGAAAGGTGATCAGGTCAGGTCAGGTCAGGTCAGGTCAGGTCAGGTCAGGTCAGGTCAGGTCAGTGCCAACAAGCTTAAGAGCAACAAAAACAAGACACGCGTCTCAGGACAGCAGGAAGTCCGCCTCTCCCGCCTTCGCTCCTTCGATGAAGGCCGTCATCTCCGCGGAGGTGTAGATCAGCGCCGGCCCCTCCGGGTCGGTGGACTGCCGGACCGCGATCCGTCCGTCGGCGAGCTTCATTGCCTCCAGGCAGTTGCCTCCGTTGCCGCCGCTCCAGGGCTTGTGCCAGCCCTCGCTGCCCAGCTCGCCGGCGGGCATGCCGTTGTAGATCCGCTCACCGCGGGTCCGTGGCGAGCGCTGGGGTTTGATGCGGTTCATTCACAGCTCCTTGCGGAGATCCCGGAGGATCTCCTTCGTGCGATGTGCCGTGGCGGCCTGCGCCGCCATGCGGTCCATGACCTCGAGATGGGTCGCCACCTCGGCGCGCGCGTCCAGATAGACGGCGCCGGTCAGGTACTCGCTGTAGACCATGTCCGGCAGTTCCGGCATGGCGAATCGGAACAGCACGAAGGGCCCGTAGGTGCCGGGGTGCGGCCCGTTGGAGAACGGGGCGACCTGCAGCGTCACGTTGGGCAGCTTCGTGGCCTCGAGCAACCTGTCGATCTGGGCACGCATCACCTCCGGGCCCCCGACGGGGCGGCGCAGCGCGGTCTCGTCCATCACGACCCACAGCCGGGGCGCGTCCTTGCGGGTGAGCAGTTCCTGGCGTTGCATGCGCAGGTCGACATGGCGCTCGATGTCGTCGGGCCTGGTCTGCCCGATGGCGCCCGAGCGCAGCACGCCACGCGCGTAGTCCTCGGTCTGCAGCACTCCCGGGACGAAGTGCGGCTCGTAGGAGCGGATCAGGGCGGCGGCGCCCTCCAGGCTGACGTACAGCGAGAACCAGCCGGGCAGGATGTCGTGGAAGCGCTGCCACCACCCGGGCTTGTTGGCGTCCTCGGCCAGCCGCACGAAGGCTTCGGCCTCCTCGTCCCCGACGCCGTAGGCCTTCAGCAGGAGCTGGAGGTACGGGATCTTGAGGGCGACCTCGGCCATCTCCATCCGGCGGACGGTGGCGGGGGCGACACGCAGGATGCGGGCGGCTTCCTCACGCTTGAGGCCCGCGCGTTCCCGCAGGTCCAGCAGGCGTCGGCCGAGTACGACCTGGCCGACCGTCGGCGCGGACCGCGGCTCACTCACCGCCCACCTCCTGAAGAGTCCCTAAGAGTCCTTGCGTCCCTGTGCCCTGGCGCCTGTGGCCCTGGTGCCTGTGCCCTGGCGCCTGCGCCTGGTGCCTGCGCCCTGGCGCCTGTGCCCTGGCGCCTGCGCCTGGTGCCTGCGCCTGGTGCGGACAGCCCGGCGGCGCCATCCGAAGACCTGTTCGAAAACCGGTGCAGGCCTTCGACAGACTGAAGTGGCGCCGCTCGACGTGCTGTTGCGAGCAGTGTGCCACGGCCGTCCAGAACGTCACACAGCACTCTGCATTTTTCAGAGTGACACTTGCCAAGTGTTCACGGCGGGGCGATAGTGGCAAGCGTGATTCCGTCCGCGCCCTTAGGAACAGACGCCACCGCGGGCTCCCTGGGCCTCGGTGCCGCCATGGGAGCCGGCCCTTCGGGGACCGCAGCCGCCGAGCGCCGGTTCCGTTTCGAACTGGCCGCACATCCGAGTTCCCCCGCGCAGGCGAGACGCCTGACCCGGGCTCGGCTGAACGGCTGGTCGGTGTGCCAGGACACCTGCGACACCGCGGCCCTGGTCGTCTCCGAGCTGGTGACCAACGCGATCGTGCACACCGCGAGCCGGCACATAGTCTGCGAGCTGCACGACGGGGACGAACTGGTCCGCATAGCCGTGCGCGACGAGGGCTGCGCTCCCGGCCAGCCCCACCCCGCGGACGATCAGCAGCCCGAGGACGAGCACGGCAGAGGACTGCTTCTCGTCGACGCCCTGTGCGACGCGTGGGGCGCCCACGAGCACGGCCCCGGACTCCTGGTCTGGGCGGAGCTGCCGCGCAAGGCCGACGGACCGCGCGACCCGTCGGAGCCCCGCAACGACCTCGGCTGGGGCGCCCGCCCGAAGCCCGGACCCGCCGACGACACGGGCGACGAGGGCGAGGCGGAGGGACACCGTCGGAAGTCGCCCCGCGGCACGGGTACCGAGTGGCGCGGAACGGGGACCGAATGGCTGTGAGGGCCGCATCCGGCATCCGACCGCTCGGTCTGGACACGATGGTCCGCCTCCAGCGCGGACGACGCGCCCCCGGGACACCCCTGCGACTCCCCGTGCCGGACGGCATGACGGTCCCGCTGGGCTGCGACGCGGTGGCGGTACCCGCCGACCTCGGCCAACAGGTGCTGCCGCGGCTGCCGCGCGTCGGGTGCGTCTACGCCGATGAGACGCACTGGTGGTGGATCGTTCCGTCCGACTCCGACTACGCCCTGGAGTGGCCCGCGCCCGCGCGCTACGCCACCGGAGCGGTCGTCCCGGACACCGCAGGTGTCCCCGGCCTCATATATCGCCCGGACGGCACGGTCCCGTACACCCCGCCGATCCCGCTCTACCTGGCGCTGTGCAGGCTGACGAACACGACGCCCACCTGGTCACGGTCGGTCAACGCGTAGGCGCCGCCGCGCACCGCCGACCCGTCCCACGCCCTTCCGCCCCGCCCCGCACGCCCGCACGAACCGTTCCGGGCCCCGGCCGCTTCGCCCCGCGCGCCCCCTTCCGGCTCCCCCGGGTCGGGCGTGCGCCCGCGCGCTCCGCCCTCCCCCTCCCGCGCCCTGCCCCCGGGCGTCCCGCCCCGCGATAGTGGCCGTCCGTCCACGATCGGGGGAGGCCGACGGTGCGCAGGAAGGGCGGCACGGAACCTGCCGGGGTGTCCGGGGTGTCGGAGTCGGAGCGGCTGCTCTTCGGCGGCCCCCTGCGCTACGACATGGGCTGGAACCAGCACGCCGACGCGTTCCTGGAGCTGGGCTTTCGCGCGATGCTGACCCGGCTGCCGTCCCTGCTGGCGTCCAGCCTCCGGCTCGCCCGGCAGGCCGACCCGCAGGCGGCGCGGACGGTGCTCGCGGCGGAGGTGGGCCGGGGCCTGGCTCAGGCGGTCAGTCTGCTCGCGGTCAACAGCGTGCTGGCCGGGCTGATGGCCGCCGGTCCGATCGAGGAGCGGCTGCGCGGGACCGTCCCCGCGCTGGTCACGGTGGCCGCGGTGATGCTGGTCGCGGCGCTGCTGCGGGCGGCGTCGACGTACGCGACCGGGCGGCTGGAGCCGAAGGTCGAGCGGGTGGCCACCGAGCGGTATCTGGAGCGGGCGGCGGCCGTGGAGCTGTCCGCGATCGAGGACCACGCCTTCCACAAGCTCCTGGACACCGCCCAGTACGGCGCGGCCTCCGCGCGGCGCATGATCTCCTACGGCACGCGCGTGGTGAACGCGATGATCTCGCTGATCGCGGCGGCCGGCGTCCTGACCGTGCTGCACCCGGCGCTGCTGCCGCTGCTGGTGACGATGACGCTGCCGAGCGCCTGGAGCGCGCTGACCCTGGCCCGTCGCCGGTACGAGTCCTTCCACGCCTGGGTGCAGCACGAGCGGGCGGGGCGGCTGCTGGGCAGTCTGCTGATCGAACCGGCCGCGGCCCCCGAGATCCGGGTGCACTCGGTGGGCCCCTTCCTGCTGCGGCACTTCCGCGCGATGTCGGAGACCGCGGAGGCCGAGCAGGCCAGGCTGGCCCGGCTGGCGGCCCGTACGGGGCTGATCGCGTCGGCCTGGACGGGGGTGGCGACGGCCGCGACGTACGCGACGCTCGGCGGGCTGCTGATGGGCGGCGCGATGGCCCTGTCGGTGGCGGGCACCGCCGTGATCGCCATCCGCACCGGCTCGCAGAGCCTCGGCACCCTGGTTGTCGAGGTCAACGCGCTGCACGAGGAGGCCCTGTTCGTCGGCGACCTGGAACGGCTGCACGTGGAGGCGGCCGACAGGGCCATCCCGCTGGGCGGCGCCGCGCTCCCCGACGACCCCAAGGAGATCCGCTTCGAGCACGTCACGTTCAGTTATCCGGGCGACGCGACCCGCCCGGCGCTCGACGACGTGACGCTCTCCCTGCCGCTGGGCCGGATCGTGGCCCTCGTCGGCGAGAACGGCTCGGGCAAGACCACGCTGGTCAAGCTGCTCGCGGGCCTCTACACGCCGGACCGGGGCCGCGTCACCTGGGACGGTGTCGACGCGGCGACGGCGGACCGGCACGCGCTCGCCGAACGCGTCGCGATGGTGGCCCAGGACTTCAAGCGCTGGCCGTTCACCGCGCGGGTGAACGTCGCCGTGGGCCGCTCCTCGGTGCCCCTGGGCGACGACCGCGTGGCCGACGCGGTCGCCGAGGCCGGCGCCGAGGACGTGGTCGCGGATCTGCCGCGCGGCCTGGACACCCTGCTGGCCCGCAATTTCAGCGGGGGGCACGAGCTGTCCGGCGGCCAGTGGCAGCGGGTCGGGATCGCGCGGGCGGCGTACCGGCAGGGCCGCATCCTCATCGTCGACGAACCGACGGCGGCCCTGGACGCCCGCGCCGAGCTGGAGGTCTTCGAGAAGATCCGCGCCCTGGCCGGGAGCGGACAGACCGTCGTCCTCATCACCCACCGGCTGGCCTCCGTGCGCCACGCGGACCTGGTGCACGTCCTCGACCAGGGCAGGCTGGTGGAGTCCGGGACCCCGGACGAGCTGCTGGCCACCGGCGGGGTCTACGCGGAGCTGTACTCGCTCCAGGCGGAACAGTTCACGAAGGCGCCCGTACCGGCCCCGGATGCGGGCTGACCCGGGGAGGCCGCCGCGTCACCCGCGACGCCGGCGCCGCGCACCACGACCAGGAACATGTCCGTGGCGAGGTCCATGACGACTTCGGCGGGCTGGCCCTCCAGCCGCCGCGCCTGTGCGAACTCCTCCGCCGGCCAGGATCCTCGCGGTCCGCCTGCGGGAAAGCGTTCGAGCACTGTTCGCCCGTTCACTCCGCACCTCCATGTAGCGCTGTACTCGTAGAGAGTGAAACGCCAACCATGGAGCGAAAGCCTCGCGCGGTGATGGTACTGAGACATAGTTGACACTCGTTCACCGCAAAGTGTGAGCCGTGACGCGGCCGTTCGGCCGTTTCCGCTACGGGGCGTCTCAGTCCTCGTACTCGTCGTGGTAGCGGACTCCCTCACTGCCCGCGGGCGCGCCGAGAGCCGTCGCGCGCCCCTCCGGTTTCTCCCACGGCTCCTGCCGGCCGAGCGCGGTCAGGTCGAGCAGGCTGGTGGTGGAGCCGAGCCCGTCGAGGCCGCGCTCGTACGTCGAGTAGGTGTGGAAGACCCGCTCGCGGTCGCGCAGGAAGCAGCTGAGGCCCGGCCGCTCGACCAGCTCGCCCTCGTGTTCGAGGGTGACCTCGAAGTCGGCGTTGAAGTCGCTGACGTACGACGAGTACCAGGGCAGCGTCCAGCCCATCCGCGCCTTGAACGGAAGGATCTTCGGGTACGGCGCCCGGGAGACGGCGGCGAAGGACGTACCGCGGGCCCTCAGGTGCGCGAGGTGGCCGATCTGGTCCAGGAACGCCGAGCAGCTGCGGCAGCCGGCGTCCCAATCGGGCGCGAACATGAAGTGGTAGGCGACGAGCTGGTCGCGGCCCTCGAAGAGGTCGAGGAGGGTGGCCTTTCCGTCGCCGCCCTCGAACACGTACTCCTTGTCGACCTCCACCATGGGCAGCCCGCGCCGTTCGGCGCCCAGGGCGTCACGCGCGCGGGTGGCCGCCTTCTCCTTGGCCAGTAAGGCCGCGCGTGCCGCGCGCCAGTCCGCGCGGGTCACGATCTCGGGCAGCGACATGGCTCCAGCTCCTCCATTGCGACGGACCGTCGAAGGATGGTGACCGCCGGGAGGAGAAGAACTCATCGCGGCTCGGAGAACTTTCTTTTCCGGGCCGCCGCGCGGATGCGGTTCAGGTGTCGTACTCCTGGACGCGCCGGCCGTGACCGCGGCCGGTCAGGGCGGGCAGCCGCTCCTCCAACTCCCGCACCACGGCGGGCACGTCGAGGGTGAGCAGCACGCGGTCCCGCATGAGGACGCGGCCGTCGACGATCGTCGTGCGCACGTCGGCGGAGCGGGCGCTGTGCACCAGGGTGGCGGCGAGGTCGTGCACGGGCTGCGTGTGCGGTCCGGTGAGGTCGACCAGGATCAGGTCGGCTCGCAGGCCCGGCGCGATGCGGCCGACGGTGCCGGCCAGCCCGACCGCGTGGGCGCTCTGCAGGGTGGCGTGGTGGAGGGCCTGACGGGAGGTCAGCCAGCGGGGGTCGCCCTCGGTGGACTTCTGGATCAGGGACGTGAGCGCCATCGACTCCCACACGTCGAGGGAGTTGTTGGAGGCCGCGCCGTCCGTGGCGAGGCCCACGGGGACGCCGATGTCGCGCAGGGCACGCACCGGGGTGGTGTCCGGCCAGGCGAACTTGAGGTAGCCGCGGGGTGCGGTCGCCACGGCCGTACGGCCCTCCGCGCGTGCGAGGAGCGGCAGATCGTCCTCGGTGATGCCGGTGCCGTGCGCGACGAGCACGTCGGTGCCGAGGATGCCGGTGCGCTCCAGGACCTGGATCGGGGTGACCCCGTGCCGGGCGAGGCTGGTGTCGGTCTGGTCGCGGTTCTCGGCGGCGTGGAGGTGCACGGGCAGTCCGTGGTCGCGGGCGAGTGCGGCGGTGGCGGCGAGGTCGGCGTCGGTCACCGTGTAGGGGGCGTGCGGGGCGAGGGCGGTGGTGATCCTGCCGTCGGCGGAGCCCCGGTGCCGCAACGCGAACTCCAGTGACGCCTCCCGCCCCTCCGGGCCCTGCGAGGAGAAGTACGCCTGTCCCAGCTGCGCCCGCATCCCGCACGCGGCGACGACGTCGGCGACGGCGTCCATGGAGAAGTAGCTGTCCGCGAAGGTCGTCACCCCCGCGCGGATCATCTCGGCGCAGGCCAGCCGGGCCCCCAGCGTCACGTCGCGTTCGGTGAGGTTGGACTCGACGGGCCAGACGACGTCGTTGAACCACTCCTCGGTGGGCAGGTCCTCGGCGAGGCCCCGCAGGGCGACCATCGGCGCGTGCGTGTGGCAGTTGACCAGCCCGGGGAGGGCGACCTGGCCGCGGGCGTCGATGCGGTCGGCGGCGGCCAGGCCGGCCACGGCGGCGGCGGTCGTCACGGAGTCGACGACTCCGTCTCGTACGACGATCGCGGCGTTCTCCTCGAAGCCGATCCGCTCCTGGTCGTCGTGGACGAGGACGGTGCAGCCGGTGATGACGAGATCCGCGGGCTTCCCGTGCGAAGAAGGCGTCATCACGCCAACCTACGGGGCGGGCGCCGCTACGGCACGGGTCCGCCGGGGAGGCTCACCCCGCGAGCGGCAGTTCGGGGCGGTCGCCGCCCACGCGCCCGCGCCGCTGGGCGAGTTCGTCGCCCAGCTCGGCGAGCCGGGCGGTGTGGCGGGGCGTGAGCCGGCCGGTGTCGTCGAGGTGGACGGCGCAGGCGGTGGTGGTGTCGACAAGCCGTTCGAGGACCGCGGCGACCTCGTCCGTGCCCTCGGAGTGGCGGGCCAGGGCGGGCAGTTCGGCGGCGGCGCGGTCGATGGCGGCGCGGGCCTCGGCGAGCGTGCGGTACGCCTCGCGGCGCAGCGTCCACCGGGTAGCGCGGTCGCCGGTCCCGCTCAGTACGTGCGCGAGGTAGGCCTGTGCGGCGGCGTCGGCGGCCCCGATCCGGGCCCGTACGCCGCCACCCCGTTGTCCCGGCATCGGCAGATGCCCGACGACCAGCACGATCGCACAGGCCAGCAGCGTCTCCCCGATGCGGCCGGCGGAGGCCTGGGGTTCGCCGCCCACCATGACCAGGGCGAGGACGAGGACGGTGACGACGGTGGTCTGGGCGGCGAAGTGCCGTGCGGCGACCGGCACCAGGGCACCGCATACGGCGACGAGCGCGACCAGCCCCTCGGGCCGGGGCAGTACGGCCGCGAACCCGGCGAACAGCAGCGCCCCGAGGACAGTACCGGCCGCCCGGCACAGTACCCGGGACACGAGCGGACCGAGGTCGGGCTTGACGAGGAAGACGGCGGTGGCGGGCAGCCAGTACCAGTGCTGGTGGGCCCCGTACCAGTGGCCGTGGTGCAGCGCCTGGGCGACGGCGGCACTGGCCCCGAAGCACAGGCCGACCCGCAGCCCGTACTCCCGCCCGCCGGCCCCGAGGACGTCGCGGGCGAGGGCGGCGGCCGACCGCCTGCGAGTGTGCAGGTCCGTGCCCCTGCCCAGGTCGAAGGCGACCGCGGCGTGCAGGAGGGCGTCGTCCAGGGCGCGCAGGGCGGGGTCGGTGCGGTGGGGTGCGGGCAGTGGCCCGGCGTGGGCGTTACCGCGTACGGCGGCCGCGAGCCGCCGGGGTCCTTCCGCGGCCCGGGCGGGCACGGGCCGCTCGGCCCACGCGAGCGCGGTCGCGGCTTCGCCGAGGGGCAGCGCGGCCGCGTACTGGGCGTGCAGCCGCCGTTCGGCCGCGGTGGAGGCGCGGCGCCGCAGCCGGGGTCCGGCGAGCGCGTCCTGGGCGTGGTCGAGGGCGGCGGTGAGTGCGGCCCGGCGGGCCACGGCGTGCTCGGTTCCGACCGCGTCCAGCAGCGCGGCCACGGCGTCGTACACGTCGGCGACGGCCGCGCGCTCCCCGTCGAAGCGGAAGCCGCCGGTCAGGGACCCGGGCGTGGGCAGGACCAGCCGCAGCAGGAGCAGCCATCCGGCGCCGGCGAGGAAGGCCAGCACGGTCTGCCACCCGGGGCCGGGCAACGGCATCCCGGCGCCCACCGCACTGCCGACCAGCAGCTGCGCCCCGGTCTGGGACGCCACGGGCCCGACGGCACTGACGCCTCCCGCGACCAGCCCGAGCCCGGTCAGCACCAGGGTCAGCACAACGGCGCCCAGATGCTGTCCGGCGTACGTCCCGACGAGCAGCCCGACCGCGCCCGCGAGCGTGGGTACGCCGATCCGCCGCACGGACGCACGGCGACTGCCCGGCCGGTCGTTGATGCCGGCCAGCATGGCGGCGATCGCGGCGACGACCCCGAGGGAGGCCCGGTCGGCGACCAGGGCGGTGATCAGCAGCGGCCCACCGGCCAGCGCACCGCGCGTGACCGCGTTCCAGGGCACGGGGCCGCGCTGGGCGTTCAGAGCATGGGCGAGCCACGGCGGGAGCACGCGGGCGGCGGTGCGGAACAAGGGGCGCGGCCTCCTGTCGTCCGGTCGAGGGCGGTGGCGAGCCTTCGGGCGACGGTGGCCGGGCTGGGCGGTGCGCTGTCAAGCGTACGACGGAATGTCGCGGGCGCGGAAACGGGACTGTTTCCGGGGGATGACCGCGACCGTCGGCGCCTACGCCAAGCCCACGAGGGAGGCAAGGGCCCTGCCCTCGCTGCGAGCAACGCCGTTGGCGGAGCTCAGCCGTTGTGGGACCCCAGCGGCTCCAGGTCGTTGAAGTGAAGGGGGCTGGTGCTGATGCTCGGCGTGGCGGCGGGCGGCGGGCGGCGCATCCCCCGTGAACAGGCCCGTATCCGCGCGGCGGTGGAGCGGGCCTGCCCCGCCACCTCTGCCCGCCTCGACGGACGACAACTCCGAGCCACTGGTCGGCCCATGAGTGGACGGGGTGCCGGGGCGGCGGGACTCCGGCTTCCTGCTACGGCCTGCGGGGCAGGCTTGTTCGCCTCAGGCCGACTTGATGTCCGAAGGTCTCAGCGCGCCTCCAGGGCGACGCGCAGGAGCGTCTCGGCGTGCGCCACCGAGCGGGTCAGGGAGCGCGGCTCCGGCGTCAGCTCGGCGACCAGTTCGTCGATCCCGCCCAGCCCGGCGCGCTCGACGATGCCCTTCTCGTTGGTGACCCACTCCCCCCGTGCCGCCAGCACCGCGTGTGCCGTCTGGGTCGTGGCGAGGGCGATGGCGCCGGCGACCTGGGTGACGGCGCGCTTGGGGGCGTGGCCGGTGCCGGCGTAGGCGAGGGTAGCCCTGGCCGCGCCGTGCCAGTGGTCGGGGGCGGTGGCGCGCAGGGCGTCGGGGTAGGCGGGGCGGGGCAGGTCGCCGCGCAGCACCCGGTTGATCGCCAGCTCCGCGACCACCAGGTACGTCGGGATGCCCGCCAGGTGGAACATCAGCGGCTCGACGCCGAAGCGGCCCGCCTCCGCCTCCGTCACCTGGTGCTCGACCACGTCGAGGTCGCGGTAGTGCACGTCTACGCGGCGCCCGTCGATCGTCAGCCAGGCGCCGCCGTTGAAGACGCCGCCGCCCCAGGCACCGATCTCCGAGACCTCACCGGCCCAGCCGAGGGCGCGGAGGTCGTCGGGGGCGAAACCGCCCCGGTAGTAGACCGCCATGTCCCAGTCGCTGTCGGGCCCGTGCGTGCCCTGCGCCCGGGAGCCGCCGAGGGTGACCGCCCGGACGGTGGGCAGGGCGGCGAGCCGGTCGGCGGTGGTGTCGAGGAACGCCTCGTCCGTGGGATCCGTGGGGTCCGTGAGGGAGGGCACTGCGGTGGGCTCCTGGCGGTGACGAGGTGACGGAACGGACACTGGCAGCCTAGGCGGGCCGGGGCGCGGGCCGCGAGGGAAAATCGGGTGCGCGGGGTGGGCCGGGAGGCGGACGATCGGGAGGTTGTCCGTCCAGCTTCCAGGAGCCCACGTGATTCAGCGCGTCACCGTGTCCGGTCTCTTCCCGCCGCCCACCTACTCCCACGCCTCCGTCGTCGAGGCCGGCACCAGGCTCGCCTTCCTCGCCGGGGCAGTGCCGCTCGACGCGGACGGGAAACTGGTCGGCGAGGGCGACGCGGTCCGTCAGGCCGAGCAGGTCGTCGCGAACCTCACCGAGCAGTTGCGTGCCGTCGGCAGCGGCCTGGAGCACGTGCTGTCGACCGACGTGTACGTCGTGGGTACCGAGCCCGCCGAGCTGTCCGCCGTCTGGGACGTCGTCGAGGCGTCGGGGCTCAGTACCGGCCCGCATTCCTCCACGCTCCTCGGAGTGAGCTGCCTCGGGTACACGGGACAGCTGGTGGAGATCACGGCAACGGCGGTCGTGCCCGAGGAGGGCCGTCCGTGAGCCCGGAGACGGGGGCCGGGGCGGTCGTCCTGCGGCGCGCGTCGGCCGCCGACGCGCGTGCCGCCGCCGAGGTCTGGCTGCGCTCCTTCGCCGCCGCGCTGCCGACCGTGGTCCGGCCCCGGACCGACGCCGAGGTCCGGGAGTTCTTCCGGTACGTGGTGGTGGAGCGGCACGAGGCGTGGGTGGCGGAGGAGACCGGTGGTGCGGTGGCCGGGGTGATGGTGCTGGAGGGCGACGAGTTGTCGCAGCTGTATCTCGCCCCCGAACGGCGCGGGCGCGGGCTCGGCGACCGGTTCGTCGCCCTGGCCAAGGAGCGCGGGCCGGCCGGGCTCTCGCTGTGGACGTTCCAGGTCAACGCGCCCGCGCACCGCTTCTACGAGCGGCACGGATTCACGGCCGTGGAGTGGACGGACGGCGCCCGGAACGAGGAGCGGGAGCCGGACGTGCGGTACGTGTGGCGGCCGTAGGCCTGGAGAACTCGGCCGCCCGCACGTCCGCTCAGGCTTCGCGCCGGGCGTATTTGTCGGTCGCCGCCACGAGTGCCTCGTCCCCGGTGGCTCCGGCGTCGTGTCCGGCCTCGTCCACGACCACCAGCTCGCTGTCCGGCCAGGCGTGGTGGAGCCGCCATACGATGCCGAGGAGGTTGCCGAAGTCGAGGCTGCCCTGGACCAGGGTGCCGGGGACGCCCTTCAGCAGGTGCGCGTCCCTGAGGACCACGCCCTCGTCGTTGCCCTCGCCGAGGAAGTGGCCGTTGCCCCAGTAGTGCGTGACGGTGCGGGCGAAGCCCACGCGGAACTCCGGGTCCTCGAACCGGGCGACCGAGCGCGGCGGCGCCGGAATGGTCGCCGTCTCCCAGTCGGTCCAGGCGCGGGCGGCCCGCTCCCGGACCGCGGCGTCCGGCGACTCCAGCAGCCGGTTGTAGGCGGCGGCCGGATTGCCGTCACGCTGGTCCGGGGGCAGTTCGGCGAGGAAGCGCTCGAAAGCCTCGGGGAAGATCTTGCCCAACCCTCGGGTGAGGAGGGCCACTTCGTCGTTGGAGCCGGTCGCGACGCCGGTCAGCACCAGCTCGGACACCACGCCGGGGTGCGTCTGCGCGTACCGCAGGCCCAGGGCCGATCCCCACGACACGCCCCACACCAGCCAGCGCTCGATGCCCAGGTGGGCGCGGAGCCGTTCCAGGTCGGCCATGACGTGGGCGGTCGTGTTGACGCTCATGTCGGTGTCGTGGGCGCTCGCGCCGGGTAGCGACCGTCCGGCGCCGCGCTGGTCGAGGAGGACGATCCGGTAGGCGGCGGGGTCGAAGTACCGCCGGTGCCCCGGGCGCGCGCGGCTGCCCGGCCCGCCGTGCAGCACCAGCGCGGGCTTGCCGTGCGGGTTGCCGCAGGTCTCCCAGTAGACGCTGTTGCCGTCGCCGACGTCGAGCATGCCGTGGTCGTACGGTTCGATCTCCGGATACAGGCCCATCGGGGCACCGTAGCGCCGCCGGACCGGGGCGCTCATCCGCTTTACGGGGCGGACAGCCCGGCCGCGTCCGCCGCCGTGCGCAGCACTTCGCGGAGCATCTCGGGGGTGAGCCGGCCGGTGAAGGTGTTGCGCTGGCTGACGTGGAAGCAGCCGAAGAGACGCAGGCCGGGCCCGTCGGGCGCGTCCAGCGTGACCTGCCCGCCGTGTGCGAAGGGCGGACGGGGGCGGGGTACGGTCCAGCCCGCGCCGGCGAACGCGGGCAGTGCCGCCTGCCATCCGAAGGCGCCGAGCACGACCACGGCCCGCAGCGTCGGCCGCAGCAGTTCCAGCTCCTGGACGAGCCAGGGACGGCAGGTGTCCCGTTCGGCGGGGGTGGGCTTGTTGGCGGGCGGGGCGCAGTGCACCGGCGAGGTGACGCGAACGCCGAGCAGTTCCAGGCCGTCGTGGGCGGAGACCGCGGTGGGCTGCGAGGCGAGGCCCACGTCGTACAGGGCCTGGAACAGCACGTCTCCGGAGCGGTCGCCGGTGAACATCCGGCCGGTGCGGTTGCCGCCGTGGGCCGCGGGGGCGAGTCCGACGATCAGCAGGCTCGCGTCGGGCGGTCCGAAGCCCGGCACCGGACGGCCCCAGTACGTCCAGTCCGCGAAGGCCGCCCGCTTCGTACGGGCCACCTCCTCCCGCCAGTCGACCAGCCTGGGGCAGGCCCGGCAGCCCGCGATCCGCTGGTCGAGTACGGAGAGGCCGCCGGTGTCCATGCGTCCACCGTAGAACGATCCTCCGGTACGTGTGCGTCTCCGATGCTCCCTCCCCCGCCGGCTCCGCGGCGGCGCCCGCGGAAATTGTCGTCCCTCCCGCCGGGCCGGGCGGCTAAGGTCGGAGCATGGCTTCCGAGCATGACGAGGACAAGGTCCCGGCGGACGGGGCGGCCGTCCCGCAGGACGCCTCCGGGGCCCCGGATCAGGACCCGAAGACCGCCGCCGCGATCGCCGCCGCCGAGGCGGCCGGGCCCCAGAGCGGCGAGAGCGTCCGGGTGGACAGCTGGATCTGGGCCGTCCGCCTCATCAAGACGCGTTCCCTCGGCGCGACCGCCTGCCGCGGCGGCCATGTCCGGGTGAACGGTGACCGCGTGAAGCCCGCGTACTCACTGCGCGTGGGCGACGAGGTACGCCTGCGGCACGAGGGCCGGGAACGCGTCGTCATCGTGAAGCGGCTGATCCGCAAGCGCGTCGGTGCCCCGATCGCCGCCCAGTGCTACGCCGACAACTCCCCGCCGCCCCCGCCCCGCGAGGCCGTCGCCCCGGCCGGCATCCGCGACCGCGGCGCCGGCCGCCCGACCAAGCGGGACCGCCGTGAGATGGAGCGCCTGCGCGGACTGGAGAGCCTGGCCCGCGCCCGCAAGGACGCCGAGACCAGGCCCTGATCGCCGAGACCAACCCCTGATCGCCGGGACCAGGCCCAGACTCCGTCCTGGGACCGCCCGCTCAGCCGCGCGGGACTCGGATCAGCCGGAGCAGTTCCCCGTTGTGCTCGCGGCGGGACCGGGCGATGATCAGGAGCGGCACCAGCAGGATGAGTGGTGTCACCGCGTTCTCACCGTCGAGGTAGGTCAGCTGGACGACGAACGCGCCCACCATCAGCGCGCCGAGCGCCGACGCCGCCACCGACTGGAGCACCGGGATCAGCAGGGCGATCGCCCCGGCCAGCTCCAGGACGCCGATCGTGTACATGCCGACGTCGCCCCAGCCCATCGTGGCGAAGCTGTCGGCCGCCGAGGAGTGCGCGACGAGCTTCGGCGAGGCACTCGCCACGGCGAAGAACAGCGCGAGGAGCACCTGCACCACGCGCAGGGCGATCCGGGCGGTGCGAGCCGTGGGGGCGGTGGAAGCGGCGGTCTCGGCCATGGCGGTCTCCTGAGCTGGGCGGTCCGTGATGCTGTCGGGTGGGTAGACCGCCCCCCGGACCGGAACTCATCGTCGGATCCCTACGCTTGTGGCATCACTCCTGTGGCATCACTCCTGTGGCACCGGAATCGCCCTCACCCACGTCCCGTCGTCGGTCAGGTACCGGTCCACCCGGAGTCCCGCCTCCGCCAGCGCCTGCTCGAACTGTTCCTTGGTCAGCGGCCGGGCCAGGAAGGTCTGGGTCCAGACCGCGTCCGGGAACTCGTACTCCGCGCGTACCGAATTGACCCCGTCCGCGACCGGGTCAGCCGACACGATCCGCACGGTGAAGCCGCTGGGGTCGACCCGCTCGCGCGGCAGGTCCGTGTGGTAGTCCGCGCCCTCCCGCTGGATCAGTACGCAGCCGTCGTCCGCGACGTACCGCGCGCAGGTGCGCAGCAGTCCCCGCCGCACCTCGGCGTCCCCGGTGTGGACGAGGAACGACGCCATCATCACCACGTCGAAGCGCTCGTCCAGGTCGAGGTGCTCGATCGGGCCGCATATGGTCCGTGCGCCGCGCACGTGCGCCAGCATCTCGGCGGACTCGTCGACGGCGGTGACGGAGAAGCCGCGCTCCAGCAGCGGATGGGTCATGCGGCCCACGCCACTGCCCAGCTCCAGGATGCGCGCGCCCCCGGGCACGGCGGCGGCGACGATGCCCGGCTCGGGTCCCGCGGGCAGCCGCGAATACAGCTCGACGGCACAGCCGTCCGGGGTGATGGCCCCTGGTCCCGTCCCCTGGTGTCCCTCTCGCATTCTCAGTTCCATGCCCGTCCAACGGCCCGCCACCGCACACCCGTTCCCACTCGCCGCCGGTTCACCCGACCGAGTGAACACACGCGGTCCGGTGGTGCGGAGGACCGCCGATGCGGTCCGTTTCCCCCTCGTGGCCCGCCGGAGTACGTTGCTTACAGGAGTGGTGATCCGATGCGTACGGGCAGCGAACCGGCCACCGCGCGCAGTGCCCTGCGGGCGCGGTTCTGGCTGAGCCTGTGGGGGCTGGTCTGGGCGATCTTCGGGACGGCTGCCTTCGCGCTCACCGGGCGCATCGGATGGGCCGTCGCCTGCGGGGTGCTCTGGCTGGTCGCGGCGGTCGACCTGACCGTGGTCATGCGGCATCTGCGCCAGGGCCCCCACTACCAGCCGGGCCGGGACATCCCGCCGTACCCGCCGCCGAGGAGCTGACCGTCAGGAGTCGAACCGCGCCTGCTGGAGGTACTCCGGGTTCGGATCCAGGGCCGCCGCCAGTCTGAAGTGCCGCCGGGCCTGGTCGGGGCAGCCGCGGCGTTCGTAGGTGCGGGCCAGCGCGAAGTGCGCGAACGCGTTGTCCGGCTCGCGCTCCAGGACGATGGTGAACTCCAGCTCGGCCGGGCGCAGTTGCGCCGCGGCGAAGAAAGCACGCGCGCGCAGCAGCCGCGCGGCGGTGCTCTCGGGGTGGGCTCCGATGACCGCGTCGAGCAGCTTCACCGCGCCCCGCGGGTCCCGCGCCGCGAGCAGCTGCTCCGCGGCACGGAAGTCGATGACATCCGTCTCCGGAGTACGTCCGGTCGAACCGCTGGTCTCGGGCACGGCAGAGTCCTTCCCTCACTGGAAGGGATCAACGCCCGCGCGGGGCGCCCTATTCCTGTGCCGTCCGGCGCCGGGCGTGTGCTCTGCGGGTCAGCTCGGTCCACACCTCTGCGACACGGCGTCGCAGCTCGTCCAGCGGTACGTCGTTGTCGATGATCACGTCCGCGATGTCCCGGCGCTGCTCGCGTGTCGCCTGGGCGGCCATGCGCGCCCGCGCGTCGGGCTCGGTCATGCCGCGCAGCCGGACCAGCCGGTCGAGCTGGGTGCCCGGGTCGGCGTCGACGACGACCACGACGTCGTACAGCGGTGCCAGCCCGTTCTCGGTGAGCAGGGGGACGTCGTGGACGACGACGGCGTCCTCGTCGGCCGCCTCTTCGAGGGCGCGGGAGCGGTCGCCCACCAGGGGGTGCACGATCGAGTTCAGCGCGGCCAGCCGCTCCGGGTCGGCGAAGACGATCGAGCCGAGCTTAGGCCGGTCCAGGCTGCCGTCCCCGGCGAGCACGTCCTCGCCGAAGGCCTCCACGACCGCCGCGAGTCCCGGCGTTCCGGGCGCGACGACCTCGCGCGCGATCCGGTCCGCGTCGATCAGTACGGCGCCGTGCTCGACGAGCAGCCGCGACACCTCGCTCTTGCCGGCACCGATCCCGCCGGTCAGGCCCACGGACAGCATGACCGCGCCTCCACCTCACCACCCCCGCAACGGCGGGGACAACTTGCCGACTCCGATACCGCCGGTCAGGCCCACCGAAGATCATCCCCGCTGCGGCGGGGACGGGTGGGGCGCGGTCATCCGCCAGGCTACCGGATCAGCCGTCGCCCTCCCGATCCGCCAGGAACTGTTCGAACTCGCGGCCGATCTCGTCCGCCGAGGGAATCTCGACGGGCTCGGCGAGCATGTTGCCGCGGGTCTCGGCGCCCGCGGCCGCGTCGTACTGGTGCTCAAGGCCCTGGACGAGGGCGGTGAGCTCCTCGTCGCCCTCCTGGATCTGCCGGTCGATCTCCGTCTGGGTGCGGTGGGCGTCCGTGCGCAGGGAGTGCGCGATGCCGGGCAGGACCAGGCCGGTCGCCGCGGTGATCGCCTCCAGTACGGTCAGCGCCGCGTCCGGGTACGGGGAGCGGGCGATGTAGTGCGGGACGTGCGCGGCGACGCCCAGGACGTCGTGGCCGGCCTGCGTGAGCCGGTACTCGACGAGCGCCTCGGCGCTGCCGGGGACCTGCGCCTCCTCGAAGGGGCTGCGGTGGCCCGGTACGAGGTCGGTGCGGGTGCCGTGCGGGGTGATGCCGACGGGGCGGGTGTGCGGGACACCCATGGGGATGCCGTGGAAGCTGACCGCCAGGCGGACGCCCAGGCGCTCCACGATCTGCGCCACGGCCGCGGCGAAGCGCTCCCACTCGACGTCCGGCTCGGGGCCGGACAGCAGCAGGAACGGCGCCCCGGTGGCGTCCTGGACGAGCCGCACCTCGATGGTGGGGTCCTCGTACTCCGTCCAGCTGTCCCGCTTGAAGGTCAGCAGTGGACGGCGCGCCCGGTAGTCGACGAGCCGGTCGTGGTCGAAGCGGGCGACGACCTGGTGGGGCAGCGTGTCGAGCACGCGCTCGACGATCTGGTCGCCGGTTTCCCCGGCGTCGATGTAGCCGTCGAAGTGGTACAGCATGACCAGTCCGGCCGACTCCTGGGCGAGCGCCATGTCGACGACGGCCAGGCCCTTCGGCTCCCATGCGTACAAATCCTGCGGATCAAGCACAGTGACCGCTCCCCTCCTCGTGTTCGTACGTCACAACGCCGGGACGGGGGCGGGCATTCCCGGGAGGGCGAGGACTGTGATCTTGAGGGCCGCATCAGAGGGCACTGTCCAGGGCAACGCCAAGGGGCCGCACCTCGAAAGGTGCGGCCCCTCAGTCAACGGCTGGGCCTCAGCGGCCTGCGCTCAGCTCTGGCCGCCGGCCAGCTTCTCGCGCAGCGCGGCCAGCGCCTCGTCCGACGCCAGGGCGCCGGAGTTGTCGCCGCCCTCGGAGGAGTACGAGCCACCGCCGCCGCCGCCACCGCCGCCGGAGGCGGCCGGAGCCGCGCCCGCGGTGTCGACACCCTCGGCAGCGGCCTTCTCGTCCGCCTCGCGGGACTTGATGACCTGCGCCTGGTGCTGCTCGAAGCGCTGCTGCGCCTCGGCGTACTGGGTCTCCCACGCCTCGCGCTGGGTCTCGTAGCCCTCGAGCCAGTCGTTGGTCTCGGGGTCGAAGCCCTCGGGGTAGATGTAGTTGCCCTGGTCGTCGTAGGACGCGGCCATGCCGTACAGGGTCGGGTCGAACTCGACCGTGGACGGGTCGGCACCGAAGGCCTCGTTGGCCTGCTTCAGCGAGAGGCTGATGCGGCGGCGCTCGAGGTCGATGTCGATGACCTTGACGAAGATCTCGTCGTTGACCTGGACGACCTGCTCCGGGATCTCCACGTGGCGCTCGGCCAGCTCGGAGATGTGGACCAGACCCTCGATGCCCTCGTCCACGCGGACGAACGCACCGAACGGAACCAGCTTCGTGACCTTGCCGGGCACGACCTGGCCGATCTGGTGGGTGCGGGCGAACTGCTGCCACGGGTCTTCCTGGGTCGCCTTCAGCGACAGGGAGACACGCTCGCGGTCCATGTCGACGTCGAGAACCTCGACGGTGACCTCCTGGCCGACCTCGACAACCTCGGAGGGGTGGTCGATGTGCTTCCAGGACAGCTCGGAGACGTGGACCAGACCGTCGACGCCACCCAGGTCCACGAAGGCACCGAAGTTGACGATCGAGGAGACGACGCCGGAACGGACCTGACCCTTCTGGAGGGTGGTGAGGAACGTCTGGCGGACCTCGGACTGGGTCTGCTCCAGCCAGGCACGGCGGGACAGGACCACGTTGTTGCGGTTCTTGTCCAGCTCGATGATCTTCGCCTCGAGCTCCTTGCCCACGTAGGGCTGGAGGTCGCGGACGCGGCGCATCTCGACCAGGGAGGCCGGGAGGAAGCCACGGAGGCCGATGTCGAGGATGAGACCACCCTTGACGACCTCGATGACGGTACCGGTGACGATGCCGTCCTCTTCCTTGATCTTCTCGATGGTGCCCCAGGCACGCTCGTACTGGGCGCGCTTCTTCGAGAGGATCAGGCGGCCTTCCTTGTCCTCCTTCTGGAGAACAAGGGCCTCGATCTCGTCACCGACGGCGACGACCTCGTTGGGGTCGACGTCGTGCTTGATCGAGAGCTCGCGGCTCGGGATAACACCTTCGGTCTTGTAACCGATGTCGAGCAGGACCTCGTCCCGGTCGACCTTCACGATGACGCCGTCGACGATGTCGCCGTCGTTGAAGTACTTGATCGTCTCGTCGATCGCGGCGAGGAAGGCTTCCTCGTTACCGATGTCGTTGACCGCAACCTGCGGGGTGGTGGCGGTGGTCTCGGTGCTGCTCGTCATGTGGGAAAGGGCTCCGGTACGGACATTGAAGTCGTAGGTACTGCTTACGCCGGGAGCCCGTTTCGCTCTGCAGAAGGCCGGACAGCTTAGGAAGCGTCACCGAAACCAGGGGTGACGCCTCGAGAACCGAGGGGACATACAACAGATGCGAGCGCGACCTGCTACGTCTGAGGTGCGCAGGCCCGCAGCGCAACTTGTAGCATACGGGGGCAGCCGGGCAGGGTCAATGCGCGAAGCCGCACACCCGGGGCAGATCCCCGCATACCCGGCACAAAAGCCGTCCCCCGAGGCCACCTGGCCCCCCTGAGCGTCCCTTGCGTGACCCGGGGCCGGCCGCACGGAAGAGCCCGCAGACTAGTACGAGGGAGCCGGTCATCCAAGAGCCCGTAACGTCCGAGGCCGCGGAAGCAGAACCCGAGGCCACCCGGCGTGCCGCCGGTGTCACGGAGAGTTCGCACGCCAACCGCGGCTGGTGGGACCGGAACGCGGACGAGTACCAGACCGAACACGGCACCTTCCTCGGCGACGACCGCTTCGTGTGGTGTCCCGAGGGCCTGGACGAGACGGAGGCCGAGCTGCTCGGCCCGCCGGAGGACCTGAAGGGCAAGGCCGTCCTGGAGATCGGCGCCGGCGCCGCCCAGTGCTCGCGCTGGCTGACCGCCCAGGGTGCCCGTCCGGTGGCCCTCGACCTCTCCCACCGCCAGCTCCAGCACGCCCTGCGCATCGGCGGCGCCTTCCCTCTGGTCTGCGCCGACGCCACCGTGCTGCCCTTCGCGGACGGCTCGTTCGACCTGGCGTGCTCGGCCTACGGGGCGCTGCCGTTCGTCGCCGACCCGCGGCTGGTGCTGCGGGAGGTGCGCCGGGTGCTGCGCCCGGGGGGCCGTTTCGTCTTCTCCGTCACGCATCCGCTGCGCTGGGCGTTGCCGGACGAGCCGGGCCCGGAGGGACTGTCGGTGTCCGCGTCGTACTTCGACCGCACGCCCTACGTCGAGCAGGACGACGAGGGCCGCGCCGTGTACGTCGAGCACCACCGGACGCTCGGTGACCGGGTGCGGGACGTGGTGACGTCCGGGTTCCGGCTGGTGGACCTCGTGGAACCGGAGTGGCCGGACTGGAACACCTCCGAGTGGGGCGGGTGGTCCCCGCTGCGCGGGCACCTGATCCCGGGGACGGCGATCTTCGTGTGCGAGCGCGACTGAGTCGTACGTCCGGCACGTGCGCACGCGCGCGTGGAGGGCGGTTTCGCGGGCGTACGACACTGGGGGCGTGATCCGTTACGACGCCCTGGACGCGCTGCCCGTGCGCGGTGCCCTGCCCGCTCTGCACGACGCCCTGGAGGGGCACGGCACGGCGGTGCTGGTCGCGCCGCCCGGCACCGGCAAGACGACGCTGGTGCCGCTCGCGCTGGCCGGGCTGCTGGGCGAGGGACCCGCGCGGCGCGTGGTCGTGGCCGAGCCCCGGCGGATCGCGGCGCGGGCGGCGGCCCGGCGGATGGCGTGGCTGCTGGGTGAGAAGCCCGGCGCGCGTGTCGGGTACACCGTGCGCGGTGAGCGGGTCGTCGGGCGGCACACGCGCGTGGAGGTCGTCACGACCGGTGTGCTCCTGCAGCGGCTCCAGCGGGACCAGGAGCTGACGGGCGTCGACGTGGTGGTGCTCGACGAGTGCCACGAGCGGCACCTGGACGCGGACACGGCGGCGGCGTTCCTGTGGGACGTGCGGCAGACGCTGCGGCCGGAGCTGCGCCTGGTGGCCGCGTCGGCGACGACGGACGCGGAGGGCTGGTCCCGGCTGCTGGGCGGGGCGACGGTCGTCGAGGCGCGGGGCGTGTCGCATCCCGTGGAGGTGGTGTGGTCGCCGCCGGCGCGTCCGGTGCGGCCCCCGCACGGGACGCGGGTGGATCCGGCGCTGCTCGCGCACGTCGCGTCGGTGGTGCGGCGGGCGCTGGCCGAGCGGGACGGGGACGTGCTGTGCTTCCTGCCCGGCGTCGGGGAGATCGCGCGGGTCGCCGGGCGGTTGGGGGGCCTCGGGGACGTCGACGTGCTCCAGGTGCACGGGCGGGCGCCCGCGGCCGTGCAGGACGCGGTGCTGGTGCCCGGGGCACGGCGCCGGGTGGTCCTGGCGACCTCGGTGGCGGAGTCGTCGCTGACGGTCCCGGGCGTGCGGGTGGTCGTGGACGCGGGGCTGGCACGGGAGCCGCGCGTCGACCACGCGCGCGGGCTGAGCGCCCTGACGACGGTACGGGCCTCGCGGGCGGCGGCGCGGCAGCGGGCGGGGCGGGCCGGGCGGGAGGCCCCCGGCGCGGTGTACCGCTGCTGGGCGGAGGCGGAGGACGCCCGGCTGCCGCGGTTCCCGGCGCCGGAGATCAAGGTGGCCGACCTGACCGCGTTCGCCTTGCAGGCGGCCTGCTGGGGAGATCCGGACGCGTCCGGACTGGCGCTCCTGGACCCGCCGCCGGGTGGGGCGATGGCGGCGGCGCGGTCGGTCCTGACGGCGGTCGGCGCGGTCGACTCCACCGGTCGTGCCACGCCCCGGGGCACCCGGCTGTCCCGCCTCGGCGTCCATCCCCGCCTGGGGCGGGCGCTGCTCGACGCGGCGGGGTCGGCGGCGGGGGGCGCGGGGGCGGGCGGCTCCGGTGGAGGCGGCGGTGGTTCCGAGGTGGTCGCCGAAGTGGTCGGGCTGCTCAGTGAGGAGGCGCCGCGGGAGTACGGGGACGAGCTGGTGTCCGTGCTGCGGGCCGCCCGGCGTGGGGGTGACGGCTACGCGGCGCGGTGGCGGGGCGAGGTGCGGCGGCTGCGGGGCGCGGTGGAGCCGGGTGACGGCCGGCGGGCGCAACCGCTCGCCGAGGACGCTCTCGCCGGGTTGGTGGCCGCCCTGGCCTTTCCCGAGCGCGTGGCGAAGAAGGACGGCGGTACCTATCTGATGGTCTCCGGCACCCGTGCCGAGCTGCCGGAGGGGTCGGCGCTGCGGGGAGCGCCGTGGATCGCCGTCGCCGTGGCCGACCGCCCGGTGGGACGGGGCCACGCGCGCGTGCAGCTCGGTGCGGCCATCGACGAGGAGACGGCGCGGCTCGCGGCGGGGGCGCTGCTGGCGGAGCGGGACGAGGTCCACTGGCGCGACGGCGACGTCCTGGCCCGGCGTGTCGAACGGCTCGGGGCCGTGGAACTCGCGGTCCGGCCGCTCACCGGCGCCGACCCCGGTCTCGTACGGGACGCCCTGCTCGAAGGGCTGCGGCAGGAAGGGCTCGGGCTGCTGCGCCGTACGGCTGACGCGGACGCGCTGCGCGCGCGGCTCGCGTTTCTGCGGCGGCATCTCGGTGAGCCGTGGCCGGACGTCTCCGACGACGCCCTCCACGCGCGCGTGGACGAGTGGCTGGAACCCGAGCTGAGCCGGGCCCGGCGGCGGGCCGACCTGGGCCGGATCGACGCCGTGGAGGCGCTGGCGCGGCTGCTGCCCTGGGCGTCCGGGGAGGCGGCGCGGCTCGACGAACTGGCCCCCGAGCGAATCGTGGTCCCCAGTGGGTCCAGGATCCGGATCGACTACGGCGACCCGGAACAGCCGGTCCTCGCGGTGAAGTTGCAGGAGATGTTCGGGCTGCAGCGGTCGCCCCTGGTCGCCGGGGTGCCCCTGCTCGTCCATCTCCTCTCCCCCGCCGGACGCCCCGCCGCGGTGACGGCCGACCTGGCCTCCTTCTGGCGGGACGGTTACAAGGGCGTACGCGCGGAGCTGCGCGGCCGGTACCCGAAGCATCCGTGGCCCGAGGATCCCGCCACGGCGGAGCCGACCCGGTACACGAAGGCCCGGCTCGCGAAGTGACGTAGGAGCCGGGAGATGGCGAGGGCGCCCGCCGCCGAAGCGGAGGGCGCCCTCGGTCGTCCGGCCGGGATCGCGCCTATGCCTTGGGCTCGGCGGAGGGGCTCGTGGACGGCTCGGTCGACGGCTCCGTGGACGGGTCGGGCGTCGGCTCGGCGGCCTCGGCCACCTTCAGCTGGACGTTGAGCGCGGCGCCGCCCGCCGTGGTGAGGCGGAGCATGTACGTGCCGCTGGTGTCGTCGGCGTACAGCTTCGGCAGCTTCAGCATGCCCTTGGCGTCGGTCTTGAGGCCGGTCAGGGTACGGACGGCCGTGCCGTCGGCGTCCTTGAAGTAGGGGCCCTTGTCGGCCTCGGTCGGGTCGAGCACCGACTTGATGAGCGTGGCGGTGACGGCGACCTTGTCCGCGGCGGCGCCCTTGTGCGTGGCCTTCACCTCGACCTGGTCCGCGAACTCGCCGCCCGGCGCGCAGGTCAGCTCGGTCTCACCGACGCGGGCGAGGGCGTCGGCGACGCGTTCGGTGACGGTGGCCTTGTAGTCGAGGCCCACGGTACGGCCGATCACGGTGGCGCGGACGGTGAACCCGCCGGTCTTCTCGCCCGCCACCAGCGCGGGCGCGACGGCCACGCCGGAGGCGTTGGTGGTGACCGCGGCGACCTTGTCTCCGCCGGTGAAGGCGGCGTCCGTGTCGCCCAGCACGGTGAAGCGGACGCGTACCTTGCCGACGGCCTTTCCGGCCTTGGTCTCGGCGCGGGCGCTGAGCTTCTTGGCGAAGGTGTCGCCCGCGATCGCGGTGAGCCCGGTAGTGCCCGCGTTGTCCAGGTGGTGCACCGTGTCGGTGGGCGTGGGAGGCCGGGTGCCGGTGGGGGGCTCCGGGTCGGTCGGCGGCTTGGGGGTCGGTGAGACGGGGCCGGGGTTCGGAGGCTTGCCGGGCTCGGTCGGGCGGTTCGGCTCGCCGGGGCCGGGCGACGTGGAGCCGGCGGCACCGGGCCGCGTCGTCGGACCCGTCGCACCGGGCGAGGGACCGGTGCCGGCACCGATCGGGTCGTCGCTGCGGCCCACCGGGAGGGTGCCGGTGCCGTCGGGGATCTCGTGGGTGCCCTTGCGGTAGTGCTCCAGCCAGGACAGGACCGTGTGCAGGTAGTCCTGCGAGTTGTTGTAGCTGAGGATCGCGCTCTTGAGGTCGGTCTCGTCGGAGAGGTCCCAGGTGAAGCGGCACAGGTAGTGACCGGCGGCGAGCGCGGCGTCGTAGACGTTGTTGGGGTCGTCCTTGCCGTCGCCGTTGCCGTCCCGGCCCGCCCACGCCCAGGTGGAGGGGATGAACTGCATGGGGCCGACGGCGTTGTCGTAGCTGCTGTTGCCGTCGTAGGCGCCGTCGTCGGTGTCCTTGATGAGCGCGAAGCCGTTGCCGTCGAGCTGGGGGCCGATGATCTTGCCGATGGTGGTGCCCTCGGCGTCGACGCGGCCGCCGCGGGCCTGACCGGACTCCACCTTGCCGATCGCCGCGAGGAGTTGCCACGGCAGGTTGCAGCCGGGCTTGGCTTGGCGCACCGCCGACTCGGCCTTCTTGTAGGCGTCCAGGACGGTCGCCGGTATGCCGGCCTCTGCGGCAGCCCGGGAGTCGGGGGTGCCGATGGTGGGTGATGGGCTCGGGCTGTTGAGCGGCGGCAGGTCCGTGTAGTACGGCGAGTTGCCGGTCGCGCTCTCCTGGGAGGGTGTGTCGGACGTCGGCGCGTTGTCGGCGCTGGTCTGTCTGCCGTTGGCGTCGGCCGTCACGTCCGGGGCCTGGGACGCGGACAGGGCCGCGACCACGACCGCCGCCACGGTGGTGGTGACCGCCGCCTTGCGGAGCCTCCTGTCGAAATGCGCCGCCATAGAGTGAACCCCTCCCGTGGACGCCCGCGCGTCCGTCTCCGTCCGTGTCCGGCTGTCGTGCCCGCCCCGTGGCTTCCGCCCTGTTGTGACGATCGGTCCGCGCCGACGGTTGCACCGCAACTGTCCGAGCACGGTGATCGTCTGTTCGACCAGCACGATGCCGCAGGCGACCCTACGGCAACTTGCTTTGCACGGGCACCCGTTCGCGCCCGATATTCACCGGTTGGCCATAAGAGGAGTCCTGTTGCCGTTCACTCTCAGTCATGCCGCCGCCGTGCTGCCCGGAGTGCGGGGCGACGGGACGGGCCGTGGACGGCTGGTGCCGGCCGTGCTGGTGGCGGGGTCGTTCGCGCCCGACATGACCTATTACATGGCGAGTTTCCTGCCCGAGGCGATGGAGTTCGGGGACGTCACACACTCGTTTCCCGGTGTTTTCACGGTGGATGTGGCCGTGGCCTGGGCGCTGGTGGGGTTGTGGCTGCTGGTCCGCGAACCGCTGGTGGCCCTGCTGCCAAGGGCCCACCAGGGACGCGTCGCGCCCCTGCTGCGCTGCGGGGCGCCACGCGCGCGTGTGCTGCGCTCACTGGTGGCGTGGTGGTACGTGTCGGCGGTGCTGGGGGCGCTGACGCACGTGGTGTGGGACGCGTTCACGCATTTCGACCGCTGGGGGATGCGGGTGTTCCCGGTGCTGGGCCGGGAGATCGCGGGCTCGCCGCTCTACTGGTACCTGCAGTACGGCGGTTCCGCGGTGGCCGCGGTCGTGCTCGTCGTGTTCCTGACGCGGGCGCTGCGCCGGACGCCCCGGAGCGAGGCGCCGGCCGTTCCGCGCCTCTCGGTCCGGGACCGGTGGTGGGCCGCGGCGGTCCTCGGCGGCTGCGCGGTGGCCGGGGCGGTGCGGCGGGCGACGCGGTGGTGGGACTACTGGGGTCACATGGCGAAACCCTGGGAGCTGATCCCGACGGTGTGCTTCGGTGCGGGCGCGGGGCTGGCCCCGGCGCTGCTGCTGTACGCCGTGGCGGTCAGGGTGTGGCGTCCGGTCCCGGCTCCCACCAGCCATGCCGGTGCCGGTACGGAGCCGGCCCGCCGGGTCGCCCGCTGAAGGTGTCGGCGGTCGCGGCGAACACGGCGGTGAAGGTGCGTGCGGGGCGTGGCCGCGGCACCAGGGTGAGGGCCAGCGACAGGTAGCCGCGCGCCAGGTCGGCCCACAGGCGCCAGGCCGATGCCTCGCGCGGGGTGGCGGTCGCCGGGTCCCGGCGGGCGAGTCTGCGGCGGAGGCCGGTCGCGGTGCGGCGCAGGGCCGTGGTGAGGGTGGCGGGGATGCGGCCGGTACTCGCGCCTGGCGCGAGGGCCGGGACCGGTAGCAGTGGCACGCGGGCGGGTCCGTCTGTGCTTGCCCGTGCCGGTGTCGTCCGGTGGTGGAGCATGCGTATACCCATGCCCGCATCCTCACGGGAGAGGAGCGCGGGCGGCGCATCCGCGGGGGCCACCAGAGTGACGAGCCCGCCGGGGGCTGGAGGGCGTCGCGGGGTGCGTGCCGGCACCGGTGACGCCGCTGGGCGGGCGACGCCCCGGGGAGCCGCCCCGCAGCGGTCGAGCAAGCCCCGCCGAGGGCGCGCGCCGCCACCACGTACCGGCTCGTCTGTCTACCACGGGGCGACCCTCACGGGGACGGGGCCACCCTCACAGGGACGGGGCCACCCCCACAGGGACGGGGCGACCCCCACAGGGACGGGGCCACCCTCACGGGGGCGGGGCGACCCCCACGGGGACGGGGCCAGCCTCACGGGCCAGGGACCACGGCCCGACAGCAACGCCCCATCGGCAGGGAGGAGCGCACGCGGCGCGCGAGTCGGAGTGCCGGTGCCCGGCGGGGTGCCCACTGCCGGCGTCGGCGCGAGCCCTGGGCTGTGCCAGGCGGAGGGTCCGCGCTCGTGACCGTGCCCGGCAAAGCGCCCGGGCCGGTGTCTGGCGGGAGCCCCCGGGACGCGGGCGGCACAGCCGGCCGGGTGCGGAGCCGGCCCCTGCGGACACGGCGACGAACGGGCCACAGCCGACGGAACCCCGCTGCCACTGCCGGTGTCGCGACGTAGCCGGGGCGTACGGCCCAGCCAGACGGACGGGCGTTCGGCTCCCCACCCGGCCCCGGGGACGGGCCGTGTGTGACGGCGTAACCGGGCGTACGGCCCAACCAGGCCGACGGGCGTTCGGCTCCCCACCCGGCCCCGGGGACGGGCCGTGTGTGACGGCGTAACCGGGCATACGGCCCAACCAGGCCGACAGGCGTTCGGCTCCCCACCCGGCCCCCGGGACGGCGAAGCGCCGGCCGGCCTCCCGCGCCGCCGACCGCCGCCGAACCCCACTGCCCCAGGCTTGGAGCCGCCACGCCGGGCGCGGGCGGGCGAACGCCGTGGCCGACGCTCCCCCACCCCACCCCACCTCGCCCCGCCAACCGCCGGAGGCTAGTGCGCCGCCGACTCCCAGTCCGCCCCCGAGCCCACCGAGACGCCCAGGGGGACGCTGAGGCGGACCGCGTTCGCCATTTCGCGGCGGACCAGTTCCTCCGCCGCCGCGCGCTCGCCGGGGGCGATCTCCAGGACGATTTCGTCGTGGACCTGGAGCAGCATGCGGGAGGAGAGGCCGGCCTCGCGCAGTGCCTTGTCCACGTTGAGCATGGCGATCTTGACGATGTCGGCCGCGGTGCCTTGGATCGGCGCGTTCAGGGCCATGCGCTCGGCGGCCTCGCGGCGCTGGCGGTTGTCGCTGTTGAGGTCGGGCAGGTAGCGGCGGCGACCGAAGAGGGTCGCCGTGTACCCGGTCGCCCTCGCCTCTTCGACGACCCGGCGCAGATAGTCCCGTACGCCGCCGAAACGCTCGAAGTAGGCGTCCATCAGGCCGCGCGCCTCGGTCGCCTCGATGTTCAGCTGCTGGGAGAGGCCGAAGGCGGAGAGGCCGTACGCGAGGCCGTAGGACATGGCCTTGATCTTGCGGCGCATCTCCGCGTCCACGGCCGACTGCTCGACGGAGAAGACCTGCGCGGCGGCGGTGGTGTGCAGGTCCTCGCCCGAGGTGAACGCCTCGGTCAGGCCCGCGTCCTCGGACAGGTGGGCCATCACCCGCAGCTCGATCTGGCTGTAGTCGGCCGTCATGAGGGACTCGAAGCCCTCGCCGACCACGAAGCCGCGGCGGATGGCGCGGCCTTCGTCGGTGCGGACCGGGATGTTCTGGAGGTTCGGGTCCGTGGAGGAGAGGCGGCCGGTCGCGGCGACCGTCTGGTTGAACGTGGTGTGGATGCGGCCGTCCGCGGCGATCGTCTTGATCAGGCCCTCCACCGTGACGCGCAGCTTGGCCTGCTCGCGGTGGCGGAGCATGATCACCGGCAGTTCGTTGTCGGTCTGGGCCGCGAGCCAGGCCAGGGCGTCGGCGTCGGTGGTGTAGCCGGTCTTGGTCTTCTTGGTCTTGGGCAGGTTCAGCTCGCCGAAGAGGACTTCCTGGAGCTGCTTGGGCGAGCCCAGGTTGAACTCGCGTCCGGCCGCCGCGTGCGCCTCCTTCACCGCCTGCTGCACGGCGCCCGCGAACATCTGCTCCATGGCCTCAAGATGGGCCCGGTCGGCCGCGATGCCGTGCCGCTCCATGCGGGCGAGCAGCGCGGAGGTCGGCAGTTCCATGTCGCGCAGCAGGTCCGCGGCGCCGACGTCCGCCAGGCGGCCCTCGAAGGCCTCACCGAGGTCGAGGATCGCGCGGGCCTGCACCATCAGTGCCTCGGCCTCGGCGCCGTCGTCCGCGCCGAAGGCCAGCTGGCCGTCGGCGGCGGCGGCCGGGGCCAGCTCGCGGTGCAGGTACTCCAGGGACAGCGCGTCCAGGTCGAAGGAGCGGCGGCCCGGCTTGACCAGGTAGGCGGCGAGCGCGGTGTCCATGCCTACGCCGGCGACGCTCCAGCCGTGCTCGGCGAAGACGCGCATCGCGCCCTTGGCGCTGTGGAAGACCTTCGGACGGCCCGCGTCGGACAGCCAGGCGGCGAACGCCGTCTCGTCGGCCTCGTCCAGCGCCGTCGGGTCGAACCAGGCGGCCGTCCCGTCGGACGCGGCCAGCGCGACCTCGGCGACCGAGCCGGTGCCCAGGGCCCAGGTGTCGACGGTGGCGACGCCGAGGGGCTGTGCGCCGTGCTCGGTGAGCCAGCCGGCCACCTCGCCGGTGCCCAGGACCACGCCGTCCAGCTCGACACCGTCCGCCACGACCGGGGTGGCCTCGGCCTCCTCGGCGCCCGGGTCGACGGCGTAGAGCCGCTCGCGCAGGGACGGATTGCGGATCTCCAGGGTGTCCAGGATCATCGCGACGCCCTTGCGGTCGTACGCGGGACGCTCCAGGTCGGTGACCGCCCTGGGCAGCTCGACCCGCCGCTCCAGCTCGGTGAGCCGTCGGTTGAGCTTGACGGACTCCAGGTGGTCGCGCAGGTTCTGCCCGGCCTTGCCCTTGACCTCGTCGACGCGCTCGACCAGGTCCGCGAAGGAGCCGAACTGGTTGATCCACTTCGCGGCCGTCTTCTCGCCGACGCCCGGGATGCCCGGCAGGTTGTCGGACGGGTCGCCGCGCAGGGCGGCGAAGTCGGGGTACTGGGCGGGGGTCAGCCCGTACTTCTCGAAGACCTTCTCCGGCGTGAAGCGGGTCAGCTCGGAGACGCCCTTGGTCGGATAGAGGACCGTGGTGTGCTCGCTGACCAGCTGGAAGGAGTCCCGGTCGCCGGTGACGATCAGCACGTCGAAGCCCTCGGCCTCGGCCTGCGTGGCGAGCGTGGCGATGACGTCGTCCGCCTCGAAGCCGTCGACGGCGAAGCGGGTGACGTGCATGGCGTCGAGCAGCTCGCCGATCAGCTCGACCTGGCCCCTGAACTCGTCCGGGGTCTTGGATCGGTTCGCCTTGTACTCGGTGAACTCCTGGGACCGCCAGGTCTTGCGGGAGACGTCGAACGCCACCGCGAAGTGCGTGGGCGCCTCGTCACGCAGCGTGTTGGCCAGCATCGACGCGAATCCGTAGATCGCGTTGGTCGGCTGGCCCGTCGCGGTCGTGAAGTTCTCCGCGGGCAGCGCGAAGAACGCGCGGTACGCCAGCGAGTGCCCGTCCATGAGCATCAGCCGCGGGCGGGCGCCGGAGGTGCTGTCGGTCTTCTTCGATGCTGTCTTCGCCACGACACCGATCCTGCCACGGACCACTGACAGTCGGTCCCGGCCCCGCCCTTCCACGCCGTGGGCGCGGCGGTGCGCGCGAAGTCCGCGAACACTGCTCACGATCTCCGCCCGCCCCGGCCGGACGAGTTGTCGGCGGCGCGTGCGAGGATCGGAGACGTACCTCACACGCGTAAGCGAAGGAGCGCGCGATGGCCACCAAGCCGCCCAAGGGTGATCCCGTCCAGGACGCGCCGCAGGTGACGCGGCCCCAGCACGCGGCGGCCGGCATCCCGGCCATCGGCCACACCCTGCGGATCGCACAGCGGCAGATGGGTGTGAAGCGGACCGCGCTGACGCTGCTGAGTGTCAACCAGAAGGACGGCTTCGACTGCCCGGGCTGCGCCTGGCCCGAGCCGGACCACCGGCACAAGGCGGAGTTCTGCGAGAACGGCGCGAAGGCGGTGGCGGAGGAGGCCACCCTGCGCCGGGTCACCCCGGAGTTCTTCGCCGCGCACCCCGTGGCCGACCTCGCCACCCGCAGCGGGTACTGGCTGGGCCAGCAGGGACGGCTCACGCACCCGGTGTACCTCCCCGAGGGCGGCGAGCACTACGAACCGGTCACCTGGGAGCGTGCCTTCGGCATCGTCGCGGAGGAGATCGCCGCCCTGGACTCCGCCGACGAGGCGGTCTTCTACACGTCGGGGCGCACCAGCAACGAGGCGGCGTTCCTCTACCAGCTCTTCGCGCGCGAGCTGGGCACGAACAACCTGCCCGACTGCTCCAACATGTGCCACGAGTCGTCCGGCTCCGCCCTGTCCGAGACCATCGGCATCGGCAAGGGCAGCGTCCTCCTGGAGGACCTCCACAAGTCCGACCTGATCATCGTGGCGGGGCAGAACCCGGGCACCAACCACCCGCGCATGCTCTCCGCCCTGGAGCAGGCCAAGGCGAACGGCGCGCGGATCATCAGCGTCAACCCCCTGCCCGAGGCCGGGCTTGAGCGCTTCAAGAACCCGCAGACCGCCAAGGGGCTCACCGCGGGCGCCGCGCTCACCGACCTGTTCCTGCAGATCCGTCTCGGCGGCGACCAGGCCCTGTTCCGGCTGCTGAACAAGCTGATCCTGGAGACCGAGGGCGCGGTCGACGAGGACTTCGTCGCGGAACACACGCACGGCTACGAGGAGTTCGCCGAGACCGCCCGGGCCGCCGACTGGGACGAGACGCTGGCGGCCACCGGGCTCACCCGCGCGGAGATCGAGGAGACGCTGCGCATGGTGCTCGCCTCCGAGCGCACCATCGTGTGCTGGGCGATGGGCCTGACCCAGCACAAGCACTCCGTGCCCACGATCCGCGAGGTCGTGAACTTCCTGCTGCTGCGCGGCAACATCGGCCGTCCGGGCGCGGGCGTCTGCCCGGTGCGCGGCCACTCCAACGTGCAGGGCGACCGCACGATGGGCATCTTCGAGCGGCCCGCGCCCGCGTTCCTGGACGCCCTGGAGAAGGAGTTCGGCTTCGCCCCGCCGCGCGAGCACGGCTACGACGTCGTACGGGCCATCCGCGCGCTGCGCGACGGAGAGGCGAAGGTCTTCTTCGCCATGGGCGGCAACTTCGTCTCGGCGTCGCCCGACACGGAGGTCACCGAGGCGGCCATGCGCCGAGCGCGCCTGACCGTGCACGTGTCGACGAAACTGAACCGCTCGCACGCGGTCACCGGCGCGCGGGCGCTGATCCTGCCGACGCTGGGCCGCACCGAACGTGATCTCCAGGTCGGCCCGGACGGGCAGAGCACAGAGCAGTTCGTCACCGTCGAGGACTCCATGGGCATGGTGCACGCGTCCCGGGGCAAGCTGGAGCCCGCGAGCGGGCGGCTGCTGTCCGAGCCGGCGATCGTGTGCCGGCTGGCGCGCCGGGTGCTGGGCGAGGACAGCCGTACGCCGTGGGAGGAGTTCGAGAAGGACTACGCGACGATCCGCGACCGCATCGGGCGGGTCGTCCCGGGGTTCGAGGACTTCAACGCGCGCGTGGCGCACCCCGGGGGGTTCGCCCTCCCGCACGCCCCCCGGGACGAGCGGCGCTTCCCGACGGCCACCGGCAAGGCCAACTTCACCGCCGCGCCGGTCGAGTTCCCCGAGCTGCCCGAGGGGCGGCTGCTGCTCCAGACGCTGCGCTCGCACGACCAGTACAACACCACGATCTACGGCCTGGACGACCGCTACCGGGGCATCAGGAACGGCCGCAGGGTCGTCCTGGTCAACCCGGAGGACGCCCGGAAGCTGGACGTCGAGGACGGCTCGTACGTCGACCTGGTGAGCGAGTGGCGGGACGGGGTGGAGCGGCGGGCGCCCGGTTTCCGCGTCGTGCACTATCCGACGGCCCGGGGCTGCGCGGCGGCCTACTACCCGGAGACCAACGTGCTGGTGCCGCTGGACGCCACCGCGGACACCAGCAACACCCCGGCCAGCAAGTCCGTCGTCGTCCGTCTGGAACAATCGGCGACCGACTGAGCGTTTGCTCAGTCGAGCCGACGGCCCCACCGGGCGGCCGGCGCGCCAGCCATACGGAGCGACGAGACGGAGCCGGCCCATGGGCGAGCAGCAGCAGACGCAGTTCCCGCAGGAAGTCATCGACGAGTACGCCGCGCTCGGCGTCGACCTGCCCGCACTCTTCTCCGCCGGGCACCTCGGGACGCGCATGGGCGTGCAGATCGTGGAGGCGTCGGCCGAGCGGGTCGTCGGCACCATGCCGGTGGAGGGCAACACCCAGCCGTACGGGCTGCTGCACGGTGGCGCCTCGGCGGTGCTGGCCGAGACGCTCGGGTCGGTCGGCTCGATGCTGCACGGCGGCAGTTCCAAGATCGCCGTCGGCGTCGACCTGAACTGCACGCATCACCGCGGCGCCCGCTCCGGCCTGGTCACCGGGGTGGCCACGCCGGTGCACCGGGGCCGGTCGACGGCGACGTACGAGATCGTGATCAGCGACGAGCAGGACCGGCGCGTGTGCACCGCCCGTCTGACCTGCCTGCTGCGGGACGTGAACCCGGGCGACGCGGCCCCGGCGGGCGCGGCGGGCTGAGCGCCGACGGGCGCCCGGGAGCGCCCCGGCCGGCCCACGGCCTCTCCGGCCGAGGCACTCCCGGCCGAGGCATTGCCCCCGGCCACCCGCCGCCCTAGCTTCAGGGCATGGGACGGGGAGGGGCACCTTGGCCGGGGGCGTTGGCCGCCGCGACGGTCGTCGTCTCGCTCGCCGTCGCCGCCTGCGGCAACTCCGGTGGCCAGGACGCCGGTTCCGGCACCGCCCGCGAGGCGAGCGGATCGCCCGCGTCCGCGTCCGCACCCCCGTCCGCCCCCTCCCCCGCGGCTGCCTGCGTCAGCGCCGTCGGCTACTGGGCCCGCGAGCTGCTGGACGGCGGCGAGCCCTACGGCGACTACCAGTCGATGGGACTGTCCAACCGTCAGTACGGCATCCTGCGCGAGGTCGTGGCGGCCGCGCGGGTCACCGAGCGGGACCAGGGCGACCGCGCCGCAGGCGAACTGATCGACCGCCAGGTGCGCCAGGCGTGCGAGGAGCAGTACGCCGGCGGCGGTCCGAGCGACGGCCCGTGGCAGTGACGGGCGGCATCGGGCCCGTCGAGCCGGGCGAGGACACCCACCCCCGGGACCTGACCGCCCACACCCGCCCGCCCGGCCGGGTCGCCCGGGCCTACGAGCGTCACCGCCGGACCGTCCTCACGACCGCCGCGGCCCTCCTCCCGCTGCTCGGCGGCGGCTACCTGTACGCCGACCGGGCCCAGGAGCCGGCGGACGCTCCGCCGCCCTACCCCTCCCAGGCGGTCACGCTCGCATACCTGGACGCCGTGCCCGGCCCGAGCGGGGCGAAGGGCGGCGACTTCAGCTTCGCGGTGCGGCTGAGCGTCCGGTCGGGACCGCCCGTCACCGTGACGCGGATCGCCCAGCCCTCGGCCGGCCTCTCGGTGACCTCGTCGCCCGCGGCACCTTTCCAGACAAAGCGGCATTCCGCCAGCAAGATCATTGTCACGCTGCGGGTGACGGAATGCGATAAAGCGCCCCGGAACCCCGGATTCCCTTTCCTGGATGTAACGCTGCGTAATGCGCGCGCAATACAAGTCCACAGTTTCATCCTGGGGTCACGCTATGCGCGGCAGCTCTCGCAGGCACTTCAGGTCGCCTGCAGCAACGATTCGCGGTAATCACCAAAACGCTCCAGACGCCTGAACACAGGCGGCACGTCCTGCGAGTTCTCAGCATGCGGACAGGGCGAATCGGCCTGAATTCCGCCCTTCTTCCCAGCCAGTACCGCTCTGCATTACCCGGTGTCATAACAAGAGCGTCACAGCATGAGTCAGACCCTCCTCCACGTTCCCCACACACGCTTAGAGTCACGGCCAGTCACCGCGCCGTCGGATTGTCACTTCGGCCCAGCGCTCGACTCGGCCGTCTCCACGGGGAAGCGGCTGTGCCAGGGAAAGGACTGATCGTGCGTCAACGTTCGCTCATCGCCATCACCGCCGCTCTGGCGGCGGGAGCGCTCACCCTCACCGCCTGCGGTTCGCGCGACGACGACGGCGGCTCGGACTCCGGAAGCGGCGGCGGTGGCACCACCGTCGTCATCGGCGTCGACGCCCCGATGACGGGCGACCTGTCCGCGCTGGGCCTCGGCATCAAGAACTCGGTCGACCTCGCCGCGAAGACCGCCAACAAGGACAACTACGTCGACGGCGTCAAGTTCGAGATACAGGCGCTTGACGACCAGGGCCAGCCGTCCGTGGGCCAGCAGAACGCCACCAAGCTCGTCGCCAACGACGACGTCCTCGGTGTCGTGGGCCCGCTGAACTCGTCGGTCGGCGAGTCCATGCAGAAGGTCTTCGACACGGCCAAGCTGGTCGAGGTCTCCCCCGCCAACACCAACCCGGCGCTGACGCAGGGCGTGGACTGGCAGACGAAGAAGGTCCGGCCGTACAAGTCGTACTTCCGCACCGCGACCACGGACGCCATCCAGGGCCCGTTCGCCGCGCAGTACGTCTTCAACGACTCCAAGAAGAAGAAGGTCTTCGTCATCGACGACAAGAAGACCTACGGCGCCGGTCTGGCCGCCACCTTCACCGAGGAGTTCAAGAAGCTCGGCGGCCAGGTCGTCGGCACCGAGCACATCAACCCGGACAGCAAGGACTTCAACGCCGTCGCCACCAAGGTCAAGAACTCCGGCGCCGACGTCGTCTACTACGGCGGCGAGTACCCGCAGGCCGGCCCTCTCAGCAAGCAGATCAAGGCGGCCGGCGCGAAGATTCCGCTGGTCGGCGGTGACGGCATCTACAGCGCCGACTTCATCAAGCTCGCCGGCGCCAGCGGCACCGGTGACCTCGCGACCTCTGTCGGCGCGCCGGTCGAGGAGCTGCCCTCGGCCAAGGAGTTCGTCGCCAACTACAAGGCCGGGGGTTACAAGGAGGACTACGAGGCGTACGGCGGCTACTCCTACGACTCCGCCTGGGCGATCATCGAGGCCGTCAAGAAGGTCGTCGATGCCAACGACGGGAAGCTGCCCGACGACGCCCGCGCCAAGGTCGTGGACGCCATGCAGGACGTCTCCTTCGACGGTGTGACCGGCAAGGTCTCCTTCGACGAGTTCGGTGACGCGACGAACAAGCAGCTCACCGTGTACGCCGTAGAGAACGGTGCCTGGAAGTCGGTGAAGTCCGGCACCTACACCGGCTGATCAACCGCACGCACCACTGATCACGTGATCACGAGCCGCGCGGGGCGCTGTTCCACAGGCGCCCCGCGCGGACTCGCATCCGGCCACATCCGTCGATAGTTCCGAAAGTCTCGGAGGACATGCGGTGAACGAACTGCCGCAGCAGCTGGTCAACGGCCTGCTACTGGGATCCATGTACGGGTTGATCGCCATCGGCTACACAATGGTCTACGGCATCGTCCAGCTCATCAACTTCGCCCACGGCGAGATCTTCATGACCGGCGCCTTCGGCGCGCTCACGGTCTACATATACATTTTGCCCGACGGCACCTCCATGCTGATCGCCCTGCCCCTCATGCTCATCGGCGCCATGGTGGTCTCGGTCTCCGTCGCCGTCGGGGCGGAACGGTTCGCCTACCGCCCCCTGCGCGGCGCCCCCCGTCTTGCCCCGCTCATCACCGCCATCGGCCTCTCCCTCGCCCTCCAGCAGGCGATCTGGGCCTGGTACCCCGAGGCCAAGTCGGCGCGCAAATTCCCGCAGATCGACGGCGGCCCGTTCCACATCGGCAGCGTCACCCTCCAGACCGGCGACGTCTTCCTGCTCATCGCCGCCCCGGTCAGCATGGCCATCCTCGGTTACTTCGTGATGCGCACCCGCACCGGACGCGGCATGCAGGCCACCGCCCAGGACCCGGACACGGCCAAGCTGATGGGCGTCAACACGGACCGCATCATCGTGGTCGCGTTCGCGCTCGGCGCCGTCTTCGCCGCCGTCGGAGCCGTGGCCAACGGCCTCAAGTACGGCCAGATCGACTTCAAGATGGGCTTCATCCTCGGCCTGAAGGCGTTCACCGCGGCCGTCCTCGGCGGCATCGGCAACATCTACGGCGCCATGATCGGCGGCGTCGTCCTCGGCATCGCCGAGACCCTGGCCACCGCCTACATCGCCGACATCCCCGGCCTGGACAAGTTCGGCAGCCAGTCCTGGGCCGACGTATGGGCCTTCATCCTCCTCATCCTCGTGCTGCTGTTCAGGCCACAGGGCCTGCTCGGCGAACGCGTTGCGGACAGGGCGTGACACCGATGACCACACAGACCACAGCTCCGAAGACCTCCGGCGGCGTCGCCGGGGGCGACTCCGCCGGCCTCATCGGGATCCCCCCGCACCTCGGTCGCGCCCTCGCCACCGGCGGCGGTCTCCTCACCGTCGTCTCCACGTTCCTCGCCTGGACCTGGACCGCCGAGTTCCCCGGTGACCTCACGTTCTACGGCTACCCGGGCGGCCTCCAGGTGCTGGTGCTGATCGCCGGCGCCCTCACCGCCCTCTTCGGCCTCGCCTCGTACGGCGTCCGGGGGCTGCGCCGGCTGGTGCCCGCGGGTGCCGACGCAGCCCTGAAGTTCGCCGCGCTCTCCGCCTTCGCCACCACCTGGTACACGGTCATCGCGATCAGCGCCCAGCTGGGCGGACTGGTCAACCTGGAGCCCGGCGCCTACGTCGGGGCCGCGGCCACCCTGATCGCCTTCCTCGGCTCGCTCGCCCTGCCCTTCGAACGGCCGGAGCCCGACCCGTTCGACCCGGACGACACCGGCTGGGAGCAGTTCAAGCACAAGAGCTCGAACGGCTGGCAGAGCGTCAAGGCGGCCTTCGCCTCCGGCACCCCGCGCCCCCTGCGCGCGCTGCCCTCCTACGTCGAGATCCTGATCATCGTCGCCGTCCTCGCGGTCGCCCTGCTCGTCTTCACCTACGGCATCGGCACCGAGTACGACGAACTCTTCGTGGGCTTCCTGCTCACCGCCGGTCTCGGGTTCGCCGCCCTCAACAAGGCCGGGCTGATCGCCCAGGCCACGCAGATCACCGCACGGCACCAGAACATCACCGTCTGCGGCGCGTTCATCGCGGCGGCCTGCTTCCCCTTCACCCAGACCGACGACCAGTACGCCACCCTCGGCGTCTACATCCTCATCTTCGCCACGGTCGCCCTCGGTCTGAACATCGTCGTCGGCCTCGCCGGCCTGCTCGACCTCGGTTACGTCGCCTTCCTCGGTGTCGGCGCCTACGCCGCCTCGATGGTCTCCGGCTCGCCCAGCTCGCCGTTCGACCTGCACCTGCCCTTCTGGGCCGCGGTCCTCGTGGGCGCCGCGGCCTCGCTGGTCTTCGGTGTCCTGATCGGCGCCCCGACCCTGCGGCTGCGCGGCGACTACCTCGCCATCGTGACCCTCGGCTTCGGTGAGATCTTCCGGATCACCGCCAACAACCTGGACGGCACCTCGGGACCGGACGTCACCAACGGCTCCAACGGCATCTCGTCCATCCCCGACCTCAAGGTGCTCGGCTTCGACCTCGGCGTCCAGCACGACATCGGCGGCTTCACCATCGGCCGGTTCGCCAACTACTTCTTCCTGATGCTCGTCATCACGGCCGTGGTCGTGCTCGTCTTCCGGCGCAGCGGCGACTCCCGGATCGGCCGTGCCTGGGTCGCCATCCGCGAGGACGAGACCGCCGCGCTCGCCATGGGCATCAACGGCTTCCGCGTCAAGCTCATCGCCTTCGCCGTGGGCGCCACCCTCGCCGGTCTCGCGGGCACCGTGCAGGCGCACGTCACCTACACCGTGACGCCCGAGCAGTACCTCTTCGCCGGCACCACCCCGCCCAACTCGGCCTTCCTGCTCGCCGCGGTCGTCCTCGGCGGCATGGGCACCATCGCCGGCCCGCTGATCGGCGCCTCGCTGCTCTTCCTGATCCCCAACAAGCTCCAGTTCCTCGGCGACTACCAGCTCTTCGCCTTCGGACTCGCGCTCGTCCTGCTCATGCGCTTCCGTCCGGAAGGTCTCATCGCCAACAGGCGCCGCAAGCTGGAATTCCACGAAGAGGCCGAAGCGCCCACCACCCTGAGCAAGACAGGGGCCTGACCACCATGACCACCGACACCACCACCAGGGACACCGCCCCGGGCGCACCCGCCCCCGGCACCACCGTCCTCGACGCGCGCGGCGTCACGATGCGCTTCGGCGGACTGACGGCCGTGAACGGCGTCGACCTCACCGTCAACAGCGGGGAGATCGTCGGCCTGATCGGCCCCAACGGCGCCGGCAAGACCACCTTCTTCAACTGCCTGACCGGCCTCTACATCCCGACCGAGGGCGAGGTCCGCTACAAGGACCGGGTCCTGCCGGCCAAGTCCTTCAAGGTCACCGCCGCCGGCATCGCCCGGACGTTCCAGAACATCCGGCTGTTCGCCAACATGACGGTCCTGGAGAACGTCCTCGTCGGCCGCCACACGCGGACCAAGGAGGGCTTCTGGTCGGCCGTCCTGCGTGGACCGGGCTTCCACAAGGCGGAGAAGGCCTCCCGGGAACGCGCCACGGAGCTGCTGGAGTTCGTGGGCCTGGCGAGCAAGGCCGACCACCTCGCGCGGAACCTGCCCTACGGTGAGCAGCGCAAGCTGGAGATCGCCCGCGCCCTCGCCAGCGAGCCGGGGCTGCTGCTCCTGGACGAGCCGACGGCAGGCATGAACCCGCAGGAGACGCGGGCCACCGAGGAACTGGTCTTCGCCATCCGCGACACGGGCATCGCCGTCCTCGTCATCGAGCACGACATGCGGTTCATCTTCAACCTCTGCGACCGCGTCGCCGTCCTCGTGCAGGGCCAGAAGCTCGTCGAGGGCGACAGCGCGACCGTGCAGGGCGACGAGCGGGTCATCGCCGCCTATCTCGGCGAACCCCTGGAGAACGACCCCGGTGCCGCGGAGGCCGCCGAGGTGGAGGCCGCCGAGGCCGCCCAGGCCGACGCCTCCTCGGACACCTCGGCCGGCAAGGAGAACGACCGATGACCGCACTGCTCGAGGTCGAGGACCTCCGCGTCGCCTACGGCAAGATCGAGGCCGTGAAGGGCATCTCCTTCAAGGTCGACGCCGGTGAGGTGGTCACCCTCATCGGCACCAACGGCGCCGGCAAGACCACCACCCTGCGCACCCTGTCGGGCCTGCTGAAGCCGGTGGGCGGCCAGATCAAGTTCGGGGGCAAGTCCCTCAAGAAGGTCCCCGCGCACCAGATCGTCTCCCTGGGGCTCGCCCACTCGCCCGAGGGGCGGCACATCTTCCCCCGCATGACGATCGAGGACAACCTCCGCCTCGGCGCCTTCCTGCGCGGCGACCGGGCGGGCATCGAGAAGGACATCCAGCGCGCCTACGACCTGTTCCCGATCCTCGGTGAGCGCCGGAAGCAGGCCGCGGGCACCCTCTCCGGCGGTGAGCAGCAGATGCTCGCCATGGGCCGCGCCCTGATGTCCCAGCCCAAGCTGCTCATGCTCGACGAGCCCTCCATGGGCCTCTCCCCGATCATGATGCAGAAGATCATGCAGACGATCGCCGAGCTGAAGTCCCAGGGCACCACCATCCTGCTCGTCGAGCAGAACGCCCAGGCGGCCCTGTCCCTGGCCGACCACGGCCATGTGATGGAGGTCGGCAGCATCGTCCTGTCCGGCAGCGGGCAGGACCTGCTGCACGACGAGTCGGTCCGTAAGGCCTACCTCGGCGAGGACTGACGGCAAGCACGTCCGGCCGTACGACGAGGCCCGCGCCCCCAGTGGGGACGCGGGCCTCGTGCACGTATCGCGAGGGCTCAGCCCTTGGACGCCTTCTTCTCCTCGGCGTCCTGGATGACCGCCTCGGCCACCTGCTGCATGGACATCCGCCGGTCCATGGAGGTCTTCTGGATCCAGCGGAAGGCGGCCGGCTCGGTCAGGCCGTACTCCGTCTGGAGCACGGACTTGGCCCGGTCCACCAGCTTCCGCGTCTCCAGGCGCTGGCTGAGGTCGGCGACCTCCTTCTCCAGCTCCTTCAGCTCCGTGAACCGCGAGACGGCCATCTCGATCGCCGGAACGACGTCGCTCTTGCTGAACGGCTTCACGAGATACGCCATGGCGCCGGCGTCCCGGGCCCGCTCCACCAGGTCGCGCTGCGAGAACGCGGTGAGCATCAGCACCGGCGCGATGCTCTCCTCGGCGATCTTCTCGGCCGCGGAGATCCCGTCCAGCTTGGGCATCTTCACGTCGAGGATCACCAGGTCCGGCCGGTGCTCGCGGGCCAGCTCCACGGCCTGCTCCCCGTCCCCGGCCTCGCCGACGACGGAGTAACCCTCCTCCTCCAGCATCTCTTTGAGGTCCAGCCGGATGAGCGCCTCGTCCTCGGCGATGACGACACGGGTCGTCAGCGGAGGCACGTGCGACTTGTCGTCGTCGGGCACGTCAACGGGCTGGGGCGACTCGGGGGCGGTCACGTGGGCGCTCCTTGTTCCGGGGCAGGCGGTACTGCTTCCAGCAGGGTACCTAGCTGCGGCTGCGCACAGGGAACCGGTACACTTCCCTCCAGGTCACGACCTGCCCGGTTGGAGGAATCTGGTCAGACTCGCGGTGCTCAAACCACCGTGCCTTCGGGCATGTGGGTTCGAATCCCACACCGGGCACAGGTAAAAGCGGAGGCTCACGTTCTCGTGAACCTCCGCTTTTCACTGCGTGTCGCAGCGCCCAGTCACTCACGGTGTGCGTATGTACGATCTCAGCACACGCAAGCGAGCGCTCGCCCTCGTGGCACAAGGCCGCAGTCTGAATTCAGTGAGCCGGGAGACGGGCATTTCCCGGGCGGCGATCCGGGCCTGGCTCAAACGCCTGGAGCCGCTGCCCCGCATGGCTCCTGCGGACCCCGGGCCCCCCTCATGCGAGCGGTCATACTCCTACCTTCTGGGCCTGTACCTGGGCGATGGCTGCATCAGCGCTCACCCCCGTGGAACGGGCTTCTACCTGCGCATTGCCTGCGCCAACGCATGGCCCGGACTCATCCGGCAATGCCGCGAGGCCATCACGCAGGTACGCCCCGGCTTGGGCGTCTACGCGTTACAGAAGGAGGGCTACAAGATGGTGACCAGTTACTCGCGCCACTGGCCCGACCTCTTCCCGCAGCACGGACCGGGAAAGAAGCACGAGCGCGAGATCTCACTCGACTCCTGGCAGCAGGCGATCGTAGACGTCTACCCCTGGGAGTTCGTCCGCGGACTCATCCACTCCGACGGTTGCCGTATCACCAACTGGACGACCCGACTCGTGGGCGGTGAGCGCAAGCGTTACGAATACCCTCGGTACTTCTTCACCAACACGTCGACCGACATCGTCAGGCTCTTCACCACCACCCTCGACCGCGTCGGTGTGGAGTGGAAGTCACTCAATCAAAGCCGCGCGGCCGTCACCATCTCCGTCGCCCGCAAAGCCTCCGTAGCCCTCATGGACGCCCACGTGGGCCCCAAGTACTGACCCGGGACCCAAGCCGTCACCCTCGGTCAGTCCTCGCCGATGTGATGCACCCGCACCAAGTTGGTCGTGCCCGACACCCCCGGCGGCGAGCCGGCCGTGATGACCACGACGTCGCCCTTCTCGCAGCGCCCGTACCTGGTGAGCAGTTCGTCCACCTGGTCGACCATCGCGTCCGTGGAGTCCACGTGCGGGCCAAGGAAGGTCTCCACCCCCCAGGTCAGGCTCAGCTGTGAGCGGGTGGCCGGCTCCGGGGTGAAGGCGAGCAGCGGGATGGGCGAGCGGTAGCGGGAGAGGCGGCGCACGGTGTCGCCGGACTGGGTGAAGGCCACCAGGAACTTCGCGCCGAGGAAGTCGCCCATCTCGGCCGCGGCCCGGGCCACCGCGCCGCCCTGGGTGCGGGGCTTGTTGCGCTCGGTCAGCGGGGGCAGGCCCTTGGCCAGGATGTCCTCCTCCGCCGCCTCGACGATCCGGGCCATGGTGCGCACCGTGTCGGTCGCGTGCTTGCCGACGCTCGTCTCGCCGGACAGCATCACGGCGTCCGTGCCGTCGATGACCGCGTTGGCGACGTCGGAGGCCTCCGCGCGGGTGGGACGGGCGTTGTCGATCATCGAGTCGAGCATCTGGGTGGCGACGATGACGGGCTTGGCGTTGCGCTTCGCCAGCTTGATCGCGCGCTTCTGGACGATCGGCACCTGCTCCAGGGGCATCTCGACGCCGAGGTCGCCGCGGGCGACCATGATGCCGTCGAAGGCCGCGACGATGCCCTCGATGTCCTCCACGGCCTGCGGCTTCTCGACCTTGGCGATGACGGGGAGGCGGCGGCCCTCCTCGTCCATGATGCGGTGCACGTCGAGGATGTCCCGCCCGCTGCGCACGAAGGACAGCGCGATCACGTCGAAGCCGCCGCGCAGGGCCCAGCGGAGGTCGTCCTCGTCCTTCTTCGACAGCGCGGGGACGGACACCGCGACACCCGGGAGGTTGAGGCCCTTGTGGTCGGAGACCATGCCGCCCTCGATCACCGTCGTGCGGACGCGGGGCCCGTCTACGCCGGTGACCTCCAGGCAGACCTTGCCGTCGTCGACAAGGACGCGCTCACCGGGGGTGACGTCGGCGGCGAGGCCGGCGTACGTGGTGCCGCAGGTGTGGCGGTCGCCCTCGACGCCCTCCTCGACGGTGATGGTGAAGGTGTCGCCGCGTTCAAGGAGTACGGGCCCCTCACCGAAGTGGCCGAGGCGGATCTTCGGACCCTGAAGGTCGGCGAGGGTGCCGACACTGCGGCCGGTCTCGTCGGACGCCTTCCGGACACGGCGGTAGCGCTCTTCGTGTTCGGCGTGGGTGCCGTGGCTGAAATTGAAGCGGGCGATGTCCATTCCGGCGTCGACCAGGTCCTTGATCTGGTCGTACGAGTCGGTGGCGGGCCCAAGAGTGCAGACGATCTTTGCTCGGCGCATGGGTCGAGCCTAAGACTTACCGGCCGGTAGCGAATTGGCCACGTATGACCACTCAACAACCTTTGAGTAAAGGGTTATTGACAACTGTTGAATTGTGCGCCGGGGCGCTCCGATGAGCATTCCGGGCGGTTCTTATTACGCCTTTCGGGCAATTGAGCGACCCCCTGTTGACAGGCGAGGCGATCACGCAGGAATCTACGCGCGTTGTTGATGCCGTGCCATCAAGGAGATCTCGTCATGCCGTTGAACCGCCGGAAGTTCCTGAGCAGGTCCGCCGTGACGGGGGCGGGGGTCGCGCTTGCCGGTGCGACGGCGGCTCCGGCGGCCGAGGCGGCGCCCGCCGCGCACCGGGGCCGCAGGAGGCCCAAGCGGTACGCGCTGACCGTGCTGGGCACCACCGACCTGCACGGACACGTCTTCAACTGGGACTACTTCAAGGACGCCGCGTACACGGACGCGGCGGGCAACGCCCAGGGGCTGGCGCGCGTCTCGGCCCTGGTCGACCAGGTCCGCGAGGAGAAGGGCCGCCGCAACACGCTGCTCCTCGACGCGGGCGACACCATCCAGGGCACCCCGCTGACGTACTACTACGCGAAGGTGGACCCGATCACCGCCAAGGGCGGCCCGGTGCACCCGATGGCCCAGGCGATGAACGTCATCGGGTACGACGCGGTGGTACTCGGCAACCACGAGTTCAACTACGGCATCGAGACGCTGCGGAAGTTCGAGGAGCAGTGCGACTTTCCGCTGCTCGGCGCGAACGCGGTCGACGCGAAGACGCTGCGGCCCGCCTTCCCGCCGTACTTCATGAAGACCTTCCGGGTGAAGGGCGCGCCGCCGGTGAAGGTGGCGGTGCTGGGCCTGACCAACCCCGGCATCGCGATCTGGGACAAGGCGTACGTGCAGGGGAAGCTCGCCTTCCCGGGGCTGGAGGAGCAGGCGGCGAAGTGGGTGCCGAAGCTGCGCTCGATGGGCGCCGACGTGGTGGTCGTCTCGGCACACTCCGGCTCCTCGGGCACGTCCTCCTACGGTGACCAGCTCCCGTACGTCGAGAACGCGGCGGCCAACGTGGCGAAGCAGGTGCCGGGCATCGACGCGATCCTCGTCGGGCACGCGCACCAGGAGATCGCGGAGCTGAAGGTCGTCAACGACGAGACCGGGAAGACCGTCGTCCTGTCGGAGCCGCTGTGCTACGCCGAGCGGCTCACCCTGTTCGACTTCGAGCTGGTATTCGAGCGAGGTCGGTGGCACGTGGAGTCGGTGAAGGCGTCGCTGCGCAACACCAACACGGTCGCCGACGACCCGAGGATCTCCAGGCTGCTGACCGACGAACACGCGAAGGTCGTGGCGTACGTCAACCAGGTCGTCGGCACCGCCACCGAGACGCTGACGACGGTGGCGGCGCGGTACAGGGACGCCCCGATCATCGACCTGATCACCAAGGTGCAGGAGGACGTGGTCAAGGAGGCGCTGGCGGGCACCGAGTACGCGTCGCTGCCGGTGCTGGCGCAGGCGTCGCCGTTCTCCCGGACCTCCGAGATCCCGGCCGGCGACGTGACCATCCGGGACCTGTCGAGCCTGTACGTGTACGACAACACGCTGGTCGCGAAGGTGCTGACGGGCGCGCAGCTGCGGGCCTACCTGGAGTACTCGGCGGAGTACTACGTCCGGACGGCTGCCGGTGCTCCCGTGGACGTGGACAAGCTGACCAACGCGGGCGGCCGTCCGGACTACAACTACGACTACGTGTCGGGGCTGACGTACGAGATCGACATCGCGCAGGCGGCCGGGTCACGGATCAGGAACCTCTCCCATGGCGGCGCTCCGCTCGCCGACGACCAGCAGTTCGTGCTGGCGGTGAACAACTACCGGGCCAACGGCGGCGGTGCCTTCCCGCACGTGGCGTCGGCCAAGGAGCTGTGGGCGGAGTCGACGGAGATCCGTACGCGCATCGCCGAGTGGGTGACGGCGAAGGGCGTGCTTGACCCGAAGGACTTCGCGTCCGTGGACTGGTCGCTGACGCGGGACGGCACGCCGGTGTTCTGATCCGGCCCCGCCGGGCGGGCCTCAGACTCCGTCCACCAGGGGGGTGAGCGCCCGGGGCCGGCACGCGGACGGGATCTGGGGCCGTCCGCTCTCCAGGCCGAAGGTGGTGAAGGCGGTGCGGCCGGGCAGGGGGTACGGCTCCTGCCCGGTCAGGTCGTTGAGGATGGTCGCGCTGCGCCAGGCGGCGAGGCCGAGGTCGGGCGCGCCCACCCCGTGGGTGTGCGTCTCGGCGTTCTGGACGTAGACGGAGCCGTTGACGCAGGGGTCGAGCAGGAGGCGGAACCGGTCGTCGACGCGGGGGCGTTCGCGGCTGTCGCGCCGCATGTAGGGGTCGAGGCCGGCGAGGACGCGGCCGAGGGGGCGCTCGCGGTAGCCGGTGGCGAGGACGACGGCGTCGGTGGTGAGGCGGGAGCGGGTCTTCTGCTGGGCGTGCTCCAGGTGGAGCTCGACCTTGGTGGTGGCGACGCGGCCGGCGGTGCGGACGTGCACACCGGGGGTGAGGACGGTGTCGGGCCAGCCGCCGTCGAGGGTGCGGCGGTACAGCTCGTCGTGGATGTCGGCGGTCGTGTCCGCGTCGATGCCCTTGTGCAGCTGCCACTGGGAGGCGACGAGGCGGTCGCGGACCGGTTCGGCCAGGCCGTGGAAGTAGCGGGTGTAGTCGGGGGTGAAGTGCTCCAGGCCGAGCTTGGAGTACTCCATGGGCGCGAACGCCTCGCTGCGGCCCAGCCAGTGCAGGCGCTCGCGGCCGGGGGGACGGTGGCGCAGCAGGTCCAGGAAGATCTCCGCGCCGGACTGGCCGGTGCCGATGACGGTGACGTGCCCGGCGGCGAGGAGTGCGTCGCGGTGGTCGAGGTAGTCGGCGGCGTGCAGGACGGGCACGCCGGGCGCGTCGACGAGGGGGCGCAGCGGGTCCGGGACGTCGGGCTCGGTGCCGACGCCGAGGACGACGTTGCGGGTGTGGGTGCGGCCGAGGGCCTCGGCCTCGCCCTCCGCGTCGAGCTGGGTGTAGTCGACCTCGAACAGGTCGCGTTCGGGGTTCCAGCGGACGGCGTCGACCTGGTGGTGGAAGCGGAGCGAGGGGAGGCTCTCGGCGACCCAGCGGCAGTAGGCGTCGTACTCGGCGCGCCGGATGTGGAAGCGTTCGGCGAAGTAGAAGGGGAAGAGGCGGTCTCTGGCCTTGAGGTGGTTGAGGAAGGTCCAGGGACTCGCCGGGTCGGCGAGGGTGACCAGGTCGGCGAGGAAGGGCACCTGGACGCGCGCGCCGTCGATGAGCAGGCCGGGGTGCCAGTGGAAGGCGGGGCGCTGGTCGTAGAAGACGGCGTCGAGACCGGCGAGGGGGTCGGCGAGGGCCGCGAGGGAGAGGTTGAAGGGGCCGATACCGATGCCCACGAGGTCACGGGGTGCGTCGGACGCGGTGTCGTTCATCGCGGAGCGGGTCCTTTCGGGGAGGTTTCCACGGGGGTGCGGCCGGCCAAGGCGAGGGCCTTGGCGGGGGCACGGGTGGCGCGGGCGGGCAGCTGCCCCTGCCGGGCGGCACACAGGGGCCGCGCGGGGTCGGCGGCACCCTCGGCGAGCACGGTGACCGGGGCGCGGAGCGCCACGAGGCCGCCCCGGTCGGCCGGCATCTCGCCGGCCGCGCTGACACCCCGGGCAAAGACGGCGCCGGCGCTGCCGAAGAGCGGCGGGCAGCCGTGGGCGGCCGCGGCGACGAGCTGGGCGCACGGCACGGCGCCGGAGGGCGACGGGCAGTCGTAGGCGGCCGAGCCGGCAAGCCGGGCGCACGGCACAGCCCCGGAAGACGACGGGCAGTCGTAGGCGGCCGAGCCGGCAAGCCGGGCGCACGGCACAGCCCCGGAAGACGACGGGCAGTCGTAGGCGGCCGAGCCGGCAAGCCGGGCGGGCGGCACGGCGCCGGAGGGCGACGGGCAGTCGTAGGTTGCCGTCGCGGCGGGCCGGGTGCGCGGCGCCGCGGTGAGCGGTGTGGCGGGCGCGGGCCACAGGGCGTTGGTGCCGTGCGGGCCCGGGGTGGGGGCGGGAGGCCCATGGGCTGTCCTCCGGGACTGGGAGCTCCAGCTTGGACGCGAATGCGTGACTACGCCCGGACAGCCCAACGATCACACCCGAAAGGGTGTACGCCCGCGGCCGGTTCCCCGGGAAGGACCGGCCGCGTCGGGGATCAGCTCGGGTCCGCCTCCCGCACCCGCAGCGCCCGGGCCAGGTCGTCCAACTGGTCGGCGAGCTTGCGGCGCAGGGCGGGGATCGGACCGTCGCCGGCGAGGCAGTCCCGGCCGAGGCGCAGGTTGGCGTCGTCGACGGCGTGGCCGGGGAAGGCCCAGCGGCCGGCGGCGTCGGCGATGGCGGGGCCGCGGCGGGCGGCGACCGCGACCGCCTCGGCGTAGTAGCGCGGTACGTAGTCCCGCACCAGGTCGGCCTGTTCGGGCTGCCAGAAGCCCTGGGCGGTGGCGGTGAACAGGTAGTTGGAGAGGTCGTCGGTGGCGAACATGGCCTCCCAGGCCCGGCTCTTGGCCTCGGCGTCGGGCAGCGCGGCGCGGCAGCGGGCGGCGCCCTCCTGGCCGGTGGCGCTGGGGTCGCGGGCGAGTTCGGCGGCGATGGCGTCCTCGCCGGTGGCGCCGAGGACGGCGAGGCGGGTGAGGATGCGCCAGCGCAGCTCGGGGTCCAGCTCCGGGCCGCCGGGCACCGTGCCGTCGGCGAGCCAGGCCGCGATGGTGTCGGGGTGGGCGGCGGTGGCGATGCGGTGGCGTACGGCGATGAGGCGCAGCCCGGGGTGGTCGCCGTCCTCGGTGCGGCGGATGAGGTCGCGGCACAGCTCGGCGAGGGTGGACAGCGCTGCGGGCCGCCGCTCGGCAGTGACGTACCGGTCGGCGACCTGGCCGGCGGCGAAGGCGAGGACGCCGTCGACGAGGGCGAGGTCGGTCTCGTACGGGAGGTGGGCGCGGGCGATGTCCAGGTAGGTGCCGGCGGGAAGTTCGCCGTCGCGCACGGCGTCCCGCAGGGCGTTCCAGACGACGGCCCGGGTGAGAGGGTCGGGCAGTCCGGACAGACCCTCGCGGACGGTCCGGAAGGACTCGGCGTCGAAGCGGACCTTGGCGTAGCTCAGGTCGCCGTCGTTGAGGACGACCAGGGCCGGGAGCTTGCCGACGGGCCGGGGTTCGGCCTGGGGCAGGTCGACGTCGAGGCGTTCGCGCAGGGTGAGGCGGCCCTCGTCGTTCAGGTCGCGGTCGTAGACGCCGACGGCGACGCGGTGGGGGCGGCTGCCGGCGCGGTCGACGGCGAGGAGGCGGCCGCCGTTGTCGCCGGTGACGCGCGGGGTGAGGGTGTCGACGCCGGTGGTGCGCAGCCAGGCGTCGGCCCAGGCGTGGACGTCGCGGTCGGTGGCGGCGGCGAGGGAGTCGATGAAGTCGGCGAGGGCGGCGTTGCCGAACTTGTGACGCTCGAAGTGGATGTTGATGCCGGCCAGGAAGTCCTTCTCGCCGAGCCAGGTGACGAGCTGGCGCAGGGCGGAGGCGCCCTTGGCGTAGGAGATGCCGTCGAAGTTGAGCAGGGCCGAGGCGGTGTCCTCGACGTTCTCCGGGGCGACGGGGTGGGTGGAGGGGCGCTGGTCGGCGTCGTAGCCCCAGGCCTTGCGGGTGACTCCGAAGTCGGTCCAGGTGTCGGTGAAGCGGGTGGCCTCGGCGGTGGTCTGGTAGCCCATGTACTCGGCGAAGGACTCGTTCAGCCAGATGTCGTCCCACCACCGGAGGGTGACGAGGTCGCCGAACCACATGTGGGCCATCTCGTGGGCGATGACCATGGCGCGGGTCTGCCGCTGCGTCTCGGTGACCGCGGACCGGAAGACGAACTCGTCGCGGAAGGTGACCAGTCCGGGGTTCTCCATGGCGCCGGCGTTGAACTCGGGGACGAACGCCTGGTCGTAGGAGTCGAAGGGGTAGGGCTCGGTGAACTTCTCGTGGTAGCGGTCGAAGCAGGCGCGGGTGACGTCGAGGAGTTCACCGGCGTCCGCGTCGAGGTGGCGGGCGAGCGAGCGGCGGCAGTGGATGCCGAAGGGCAGGCCGCGGTGCTCGGTGCGCACGGAGTGCCAGGGGCCGGCGGCGACGGCGACGAGGTAGGTGGAGATCAGCGGGGTGGTGGCGGCCTTCCAGTGGCCGTCGCCCGTGTGCTCGGTGACGCCGTTGGCGAGCACGGTCCAGCCCTTGGGGGCGGTGACGGCGAGGTCGAAGACGGCCTTGAGGTCGGGCTGGTCGAAGGCGGCGAAGACGCGCTGCACGTCGTCCAGGAACAGCTGGGTGTAGACGTACGTCTCGCCGTCGGCGGGGTCGGTGAAGCGGTGCATGCCCTCACCGGTGCTGGAGTAGCGCATGGCCGCCTCGACGCGCAGCTCGTGCTCGCCGGGCGTGAGGTTCTTCAGCGCCAGCCGGTTCTCGTCCAGGGCGGCCGGGTCGAGGGGTTGTCCGTCCAGCGTGACGGTGCGCAGCTCGGCGGGCCTGACCTCGACGAAGGTGTCCGTGCTGTCCGTGTCGGCGCGGACGGTGAAGCGGATGACGGTGCGGGAGTCGAAGGTCTCGTCCCCACGGGTCAGATCGAGGCCGATCGCGTAGTGGTGGACGTCGAGGAGCCGGGAACGGGTCTGCGCTTCGTCGCGCGTCAGTACGGACATGCACGACATGCTGCCTGATGCCGTCGGCACGGCACAGGGGCGGTTCGGTACGCGGAGAATGTCCGGCGCGCGCCCCCGTGGGCGGGGGGGCGCGGTCGCCGGGTCAGCCGGAAGCCGAACTCTCCGCGATGCGCTCGTGGTGGTGGATCACCTCGGCGATGATGAAGTTCAGGAACTTCTCGGCGAAGGCCGGGTCCAGCTTGGCGCTCTCGGCGAGGGCGCGCAGCCGGGCGATCTGCTTCGCCTCACGGGCCGGATCTCCGGGCGGCAGCTGGTGGCGGGCCTTGAGGTGGCCGACCTGCTGGGTGCACTTGAAGCGCTCGGCGAGCATGTGGACGACGGCCGCGTCGATGTTGTCGATGCTGTCCCGCAGCCGGGCCAGTTCCTCGCGGACGGCGGGGTCGACGGCATCGGTGTTGCTGGTGGTCATGGGCGCCCACCCTACGGGCGCGGCGGCCGCCGTCGCAGACCGTCTCAGGCGCTGAACGCCGTACAGTCGTCGTGAGGGTCCTCTTGGAGTGGACACGGGGCTCAGGCGTCTTGGGGGTCGGGCGTGGCGAACGGCGGACCGGTCGAGCACGGCTTCCCGCACCTGGAGACGGTGCGCGAGGCGGTCACCGCGGTGTACAGGCGGCTCTCGTACGACGGCGTGCGGACCTTCTCCGCCAGTGTGGCCCCGGCCGACGTGGCGTTCTGCGACACCGACGACCTGTATCTGGGCACGCAGCGGGTGGCCCACGAGCTGGTGCGGCACTACCGGCTGCCTGACGCCCGCATGATCGTCTCCTTTCGCGAGATGACGCACGCGGCGAACGTGGAACTCACGGCGGGCCCCGAGTACTTCATCGAGCTGAACGACCGCTTCCGCACCCATCGCCGGGACATCGGCGCGGCCCTCGCGCACGAGGTGATGCACGTCTACCTGCACCGTCTCGACCTGGCCTTCCGCGGCACCCGGGACAACGAGATCCTCACCGACACCGCGACGACGTACCTGGGCGCCGGCTGGCTGCTCCTCGACGCCTACCGGGAGGACTCGGCGTCCTCGCAGAAGCTGGGCTATCTGACCCCGGAGGAGTTCGGGTACGTGCTGGCCAAGCGGGCGCTGGTGTTCGGCGAGGACCCGTCGGTGTGGTTCACGAGTCCGCAGGCGTACACGGCGTACGGCAAGGGCATGCAGCGGGCCCGCCAGGACGAGCAGCAGCCGCCGCTCACCGCGGCCGGCTGGGCGGGCCGCCGCCGCTACGCGCGGGACCGCCGCCACGCCCAGGACGCGCACGCCGCGGGCCCGGCCGCGGAGGGCCCGTACCGCTTCACCCCGCAGGAGCACGGACCGCTGCGGGTGTCGTTCCCCTGCCCGACCTGTCACCAGCGGATCAGGGTGCCGGTGCGCGGCCGCGTGCGGGCGCGGTGCGGGCTGTGCCGGACGGTGCTGGAGTGCGACACCTAGCGGGGTGCGCGGTGCTTCAATGCCGGTATGACAAAGGCCATCGAAGAGCCCTGGGGGATCAGCGTGTCCGGCACCGGCACGGTGCGGGCCGAACCCGGACTCGCGCGGGTACAGCCGGCGGTGGACGTGCTGGAGCCGTCACCGGAGCGCGCGTTCCAGCAGGCGGGGGCGGCCGTGTCGCGGCTGCGGGAGGTCCTGCGCCGGCACGGCGTACCGGACGCCGCGGTCTCCGGCTCCCGGCTCGGGCTCAGTTCGGAGTACGACGGTCACGGGGGTGAGCGGACGCTCCTCGGCTACCGGTGCCAGGCCTCCTATTCGGTGGAGACGCGGGCGCTGGACGGTCTCGAACAGCTGATCGTGGACATGGTGGACGCGGGCGCCCACCGGATCGACGGCGTCGAGTTCGACGTGCTCGACAAGCAGGCGCTGCGGGACGAGGCACGGCGCCGGGCGGTGGCCGCCGCCCGGCGCAAGGCCCAGGTGTACGCGGAGGCGGCGGACGTGCGGCTGGGTCCGGTGCTGCACATCCAGGACGTGGAGGCGGAGCCCTTCGCGCACTTCCGCGCGGCCACGGCCGGCGGCGGGTCGGGCGACCTGGCGCCGGGCACGGTGGAGGTGTCGGCGGAGGTCCTGCTGGGCTTCTCGCTGCGGCACTGACCGCGCGCCGCCGCCCGTCCGTTACGGCCGTACGATGCCCTGCGCGCGTGCGGCCACCAGCCACTTGGGGAACTCGCCCACCAGCCGGTCGTACAGCTCGGCGTCGGTCACCTTCCGCGGGTCGCGGCCCGCGTGGAAGAACCCGGCGTTGTCGACGACCCGCTTCTGGGGCACCGCCAGTTCGTCCAGCTTGCGCAGGTACTCGAACTGCCGGCTGTCCGGGTCGCCGAAGCCGACGAACTGCCAGAACAGCGGCAGCGGCGCGGCCTTGCACAGGTACCGTTCCGCGGCGAGCCGGTTGATCGGGCCGCCGTCGGTCTGGAAGACGACCAGGGCGGGGTGGCGGGCGCCGCTGTCCAGGTAGTGGTCGATGACGGCGTCCATGGCCAGGTGGTAGCTGGTCTTGCCCATGTGCCCGAGCCCGGCCACGATCCGCTCGATCCGGCCCCGGTGGTCGGCGAGCGCGATCTCGGTGACCGCGTCCACGTCCGTGGAGAAGAACACCACCGGCACGGTGCCGTCGTCGTCGAGGTGCGCGGAGAGCCCGAGCACCCGGTCGGCGAGCGCCTGCACGCTGCCGTCCTTGTAGTACGGCTTCATCGACCCGGAGTAGTCGACGACCAGGTACACCGCCGCCCGCGTCGCCTCCAGCCCGTGCTTGGTGAGCGACACCCCGGCGCTCTTGTACAGGTCGACCAGCGCGGGCGCCGTCTCCCGCACCTTGGTGAGACTGATCGCGGCCATCCGGACTCCCCCGTCACCCCTGACGTACGGCTACTGGCTGCCGAGGTTACGGCACCGCGCACCCCGCCTCCGGGAGCGTCCACCGGCATTCGCTATTTTGTTCGCCGCCGCCCCCACCGGCGGTGACGGCCACGATCACGGCGCTCAGGGCGCCGTACCCACAGGCGGAGGTTTCCCGCGATGAGACGTGCCGGTGTGCTGCTTCTGGCGGCCGTTCCCGTGATCGCCGCGGGGGTGTACTCGGTGGTGCCGGCGAACTCTGAGAACACTGATGACACCGCGGACACCGCGACCGCCGCGGCCACGGCCACCGCCCCGTCGTCCCGCGAGAACGCCAAGGGCCGGGCCGAACAGGAGCGGGCGGCGGACGACGCGCTGATCGCCGTCCTGCCGCCGGGACTCGCCGCGTCGGACAAGAAGGAGCTGGCCCAGCAGCTGGTGTCCAGCGCCGAGAACTCGACCACCGCGTGGCGCACCGCGTACGGCACCATCGAGGACCTCGGGGACGGCGACGGGTACACCGCGGGCATCATCGGTTTCTGCACCGGCACCCACGACCTGCTCGCCCTGGTCGAGCGCTACACAGAGGCCGACCCGGACAACGGCCTGGCCGCGTACCTGCCCGCCTTGCGCGAGGTCGACGGCACCGACTCCCACGAGGGCCTGGACCCGGGCTTCACGGCGGCCTGGCGGGCGGAGGCGGAGGTCCCCGCGTTCCGCGAGGCGCAGGAGGAGGAGCGCGACCGCGTGTACTTCGAACCGGCGGTCCGGCTCGCCAAGCTGGACGGCCTCGGCACGCTGGGTCAGTTCGTCTACTACGACGCGATGGTCTTCCACGGCCCGGACACGGGCGCCGAGGGCTTCTACGGGCTGCGCGAGCGGGCCATGGCCCAGGCGAGGACGCCCGCCCGGGGCGGCTCCGAGAAGGAGTACCTGGGGGCCTTCCTGGACGTCCGCCGCCAGGCCATGGAGGCCAGGCGTCCGGGCATCGACACCTCCCGCGTCGACACCGCCCAGCGCCGGTTCCTGGCGGCCGGGAACCTGAAGCTTCAGACGCCGCTGGAGTGGGAGGTGTACGGGGACGCCTACCGGGTGCCCTGAACATGCGACGGCGCCTGCCCATGGTCCGGTCGGGGACGGGGCAGGCGCCATCTGTGTTCCGCACGCCTTTGTGCGGGACGTTCTTCGGTTGTTCCGTCCGTCAGACCACGAGTGCGCGGTCCGTCGGGCGGATCGGGGCCGGCAGGTCGCTGTCCCCGGTCAGGAAGCGGTCGGCGCCGCGGGCGGCCGAGCGGCCCTCGGCGATCGCCCAGACGATGAGCGACTGTCCGCGGCCGGCGTCACCGGCGACGAACACACCCGGCACGTTGGTCTGGAAGTCGGCGTCCCGGGCGATGTTACCGCGTTCGTCCAGGCCCAGGCCGAACTGGTCGACCAGACCGTTCTCCTTGTCCGTGCCGGTGAAGCCCATGGCGAGGGTGACCAGCTGGGCGGGGATCTTGCGCTCGGTGCCCGGCTTCGGGGTGAGCTTGCCGTCGATGAACTCGATCTCGCTCATGTGCAGCCACTGGACGTTGCCGTCCTCGTCGCCCTCGAAGTGGGTGGTGGAGACGGCGTAGACCCGCTCGCCGCCCTCCTCGTGGGCGCTGGTGACCTTGTACAGCATCGGGAACGTCGGCCACGGCTGGCGCACCGCGTCCCGCTCCTCGCCCGGCCGGGGCATGATCTCCAGCTGGGTGACGGAGGCCGCGCCCTGGCGGTGGGCGGTGCCCACGCAGTCGGCGCCGGTGTCGCCGCCGCCGATGACGACGACGTGCTTGCCCTCGGCCGAGAGCGGCGGGGCGACGTAGTCACCCTCCTGGACCTTGTTGGCCAGCGGCAGGTACTCCATGGCCTGGTGGATGCCCTGGAGCTCGCGGCCGGGGACCGGCAGGTCGCGGGCGGTGGTGGAGCCGGCGGCGATGACGACGGCGTCGTAGCGCTTCTTCAGGTCGGTGGCCTTCAGGTCGCGGCCGATCTCGACGCCGGTGCGGAAGCGGGTGCCCTCCGCGCGCATCTGCTCTATGCGGCGGTTGATGTGCCGCTTCTCCATCTTGAACTCGGGGATGCCGTACCGCAGGAGCCCACCGACGCGGTCCGCGCGCTCGTAGACGGCGACCGTGTGGCCGGCCCGGGTGAGCTGCTGGGCCGCGGCCAGGCCGGCCGGGCCCGAGCCGATGACGGCGACGGTCTTGCCGGACAGGCGCTCCGGGATCTGCGGGGCGACGTCTCCGGTCTCCCACGCCTTGTCGATGATGGAGACCTCGACGTTCTTGATGGTGACCGCCGGCTGGTTGATGCCGAGCACACACGCAGACTCGCACGGCGCCGGGCACAGGCGGCCGGTGAACTCCGGGAAGTTGTTGGTGGCGTGCAGGCGCTCCTGCGCGGCCGACCAGTCCTCGCGGTAGGCGTAGTCGTTCCACTCGGGGATCAGGTTCCCGAGCGGGCAGCCGTTGTGGCAGAACGGGATGCCGCAGTCCATGCAGCGGCTGGCCTGCTTGCTGATGATCGGCAGCAGGGAGCCGGGGACGTAGACCTCGTTCCAGTCCTTGACGCGCTCCTCGACCGGCCGGGACTTGGCGACTTCGCGGCCGTGGTTGAGAAAGCCCTTGGGGTCAGCCATTGGTCGCCGCCTCCATCATCTTCTCGGTGATCTCGGTCTCGGAGAGACCGGCTCGCTCGGCGGCGTCCTTGGCGGCGAGCACTGCCTGGTACGTGCTGGGGATGATCTTGCTGAAGCGCTCCGCGGCGGCGGACCAGTCCGCGAGCAGCTTCTCGGCGACCGTGGACCCGGTCTCCTCGGCGTGCCGGCGCACCACGTCGTGCAGCCAGTCCCGGTCGGCGTCGTCCAGGGCCTGTACGGCGTCGACGTTGCCGGCGTTGACGTTGTCGGGGTCGAGGTCGATGACGTAGGCGACGCCGCCGGACATGCCGGCCGCGAAGTTGCGCCCGGTCTCGCCGAGGACGACCGCGTGGCCGCCGGTCATGTACTCGCAGCCGTGGTCGCCGACGCCCTCGGAGACGACCAGCGCGCCGGAGTTGCGGACGCAGAAGCGCTCGCCGACCTTGCCGCGCAGGAACATCTCGCCGCCGGTGGCGCCGTAGCCGATGGTGTTGCCGGCGATGGTGGAGTACTCGGCGAGGTGGTCGGCGCCCCGGTCGGGACGGACGACGACCCGGCCGCCGGAGAGGCCCTTGCCGACGTAGTCGTTGGCGTCGCCCTCCAGGCGCAGCGTGATGCCGCGCGGGACGAAGGCGCCGAAGGACTGGCCGGCGGAGCCGGTGAAGGTGATGTCGACGGTGTCGTCGGGCAGGCCCGCGCCGCCGAACTTCTTCGTCACCTCGTGGCCGAGCATGGTGCCGACCGTGCGGTTGATGTTGCGGATCGCGACCTGGGCGCGCACCGGGGCGGCCTGGGTGGCGTCCGAGGCGGACAGCGCGTCGGAGGCGAGCTTGATCAGCTGGTTGTCGAGCGCCTTCTCCAGGCCGTGGTCCTGTCCGGTGGCCTGGTGGCGCACGGCGCCCTCGGCCAGTGCGGGCACGTGGAACAGCGGCTCCAGGTCGAGGCCCTGCGCCTTCCAGTGGTTGACGGCGCGCGTGACGTCGAGGGTCTCGGCGTGGCCGACGGCCTCCTCGATGGAGCGGAAGCCCAGCTCGGCGAGGATCTCGCGGACCTCTTCGGCGATGAACTGGAAGAAGTTGACGATGTACTCGGCCTTGCCGGAGAACCGCTCGCGCAGCACCGGGTTCTGGGTGGCGATGCCGACCGGGCAGGTGTCCAGGTGGCAGACGCGCATCATGACGCAGCCGGAGACGACGAGCGGCGCGGTCGCGAAACCGAACTCCTCGGCGCCGAGGAGCGCGGCGATGACCACGTCGCGGCCGGTCTTGAGCTGGCCGTCGGTCTGCACGACGATGCGGTCGCGCAGGCCGTTGAGCAGCAGCGTCTGCTGCGTCTCGGCGAGGCCCAGCTCCCAGGGGCCGCCGGCGTGCTTCAGCGAGGTGAGCGGCGAGGCGCCGGTGCCGCCGTCGTGGCCGGAGATGAGGACGACGTCCGCGTGCGCCTTCGAGACACCCGCCGCGACCGTGCCCACGCCGACCTCGGACACCAGCTTGACGTGAATCCGCGCCTGCGGGTTCGCGTTCTTGAGGTCGTGGATCAGCTGGGCGAGGTCCTCGATGGAGTAGATGTCGTGGTGCGGCGGCGGCGAGATCAGACCGACGCCGGGGGTGCTGTGCCGGGTCTTGGCGACCCAGGGGTACACCTTGTGGCCGGGCAGCTGGCCGCCCTCGCCGGGCTTGGCGCCCTGGGCCATCTTGATCTGGATGTCGTCCGCGTTGACCAGGTACTCGGAGGTGACGCCGAACCGGCCGGAGGCGACCTGCTTGATCGAGGAGCGGCGCGCGGGGTCGTACAGGCGCTCCGGGTCCTCGCCGCCCTCACCGGTGTTGGACTTGCCGCCCAGCTGGTTCATGGCGATGGCGAGGGTCTCGTGCGCCTCCTGGGAGATGGAGCCGTACGACATGGCGCCGGTGGAGAAGCGCTTGACGATCTCGGAGACGGGCTCGACCTCGTCCACGGAGATCGGCTCGCGCCCGCTGGTGAAGCCGAACAGGCCGCGCAGCGTCATCAGGCGCTCGGACTGCTCGTTCACGCGCCCGGTGTACTGCTTGAAGATGTCGTACTTGCCGGAGCGCGTGGCGTGCTGGAGGCGGAAGACCGCCTCCGGGTCGAACAGGTGCGGCTCGCCCTCGCGGCGCCACTGGTACTCGCCGCCGATCTCCAGGGCGCGGTGGGCCGGCGCGATGCCGCTGGCCGGGTACGCCTTGGCGTGGCGGGCGGCGACCTCCTTGGCGATGACGTCGATGCCGACGCCGCCGATCTTGGTGGCGGTGCCGTTGAAGTACTTGGCGACGAACTCCTCGTCGAGCCCGACGGCCTCGAAGACCTGGGCGCCGCGGTAGGAGGCGACGGTGGAGATGCCCATCTTGGACATGACCTTGAGGACCCCCTTGCCGAGGGCGTAGATCAGGTTCCGTATGGCGGGCTCGGGCTCGCCGTCTGCGGCCTGCAGGAAGGTGCCCGCGCGGACCAGGTCCTCGACGGACTCCATCGCCAGGTACGGGTTGACGGCGGCGGCGCCGAAGCCGATGAGCAGGGCGACGTGGTGGACCTCGCGGACGTCGCCGGCCTCGACCAGCAGGCCCACCTCGGTGCGCTGCTTGGTGCGGATGAGGTGGTGGTGGACGGCCGCGGTGAGCAGCAGCGACGGGATCGGGGCGTGCTCGGCGTCCGAGTGGCGGTCGGAGAGGACGATCAGGCGGGCGCCGTTCTCGATCGCGGCGTCGGTCTCGGCGCAGATCTCCTCTATGCGGGCGGCGAGTGAGTCGCCGCCGCCGTGCACCCGGTAGAGACCGGAGAGGGTCGCGGCCTTGAAGCCGGGCATGTCGCCGTCGGCGTTGATGTGGATGAGCTTGGCCAGCTCGTCGTTGTCGATCACCGGGAAGGGCAGCAGGACGCTGCGACAGGAGGCCGCCGTCGGGTCGAGGAGGTTGCCCTGCGGGCCCAGCGAGGAGCGCAGGGAGGTGACCAGTTCCTCGCGGATGGCGTCCAGCGGCGGGTTGGTGACCTGCGCGAACAGCTGGGTGAAGTAGTCGAAGAGCAGCCGGGGGCGCTCGGACAGCGCGGCGATGGGCGAGTCGGTGCCCATGGAGCCGATCGGCTCGGCGCCGGCCTTGGCCATCGGCGCGACGAGGACGCGCAGCTCCTCCTCGGTGTATCCGAAGGTCTGCTGGCGGCGGGTGACCGAGGCGTGGGTGTGCACGATGTGCTCGCGCTCGGGCAGGTCGGACAGCTCGATCTCGCCGGCCTCGATCCACTCGGCGTACGGCTTCTCCGCCGCGAGCTGGGCCTTGATCTCGTCGTCCTCGATGATGCGGTGCTCGGCGGTGTCCACGAGGAACATGCGGCCGGGCTGGAGGCGGCCCTTGCGGACGACCTTCGCGGGGTCGATGTCGAGGACGCCGACCTCGGAGCCGAGGACGACGAGGCCGTCGTCGGTGACCCAGTAGCGACCCGGGCGCAGGCCGTTGCGGTCGAGCACGGCGCCGACCTGGGTGCCGTCGGTGAAGGTGACGCAGGCGGGGCCGTCCCACGGCTCCATCATCGTGGAGTGGAACTGGTAGAAGGCGCGCCGGTCCGGCTGCATGGAGTCGTGGTTCTCCCACGCCTCCGGGATCATCATCAGCACGGAGTGCGGCAGCGAGCGCCCGCCGAGGTGCAGCAGCTCCAGGACCTCGTCGAAGGAGGCGGAGTCCGAGGCGTCCGGCGTGCAGACCGGGAAGATCCGCTCCAGGTCCGACGACGAACCGAACAGGTCGGAGGCGAGCTGGGACTCGCGGGCCTGCATCCAGTTGCGGTTGCCCTTGACCGTGTTGATCTCGCCGTTGTGCGCGACGAAGCGGTACGGGTGGGCGAGCGGCCAGCTCGGGAAGGTGTTGGTGGAGAACCGGGAGTGCACGAGCGCGATCGCGGAGGCGAAGCGGCGGTCGGACAGGTCCGGGAAGAACGGCTCCAGCTGGCCGGTGGTCAGCATGCCCTTGTAGACGATGGTCCGCGCGGACAGCGACGGGAAGTAGACGCCGGCCTCGCGCTCGGCGCGCTTGCGCAGCGCGAAGGCGTGGCGGTCGAGGGCGATGCCCCGCGACTCCCCGTCCGTCACGAAGATCTGGCGGAAGACCGGCATGGTCGAGCGGGCGGTGGCGCCGAGCATCTGCGGGGCGACCGGCACCTCGCGCCAGCCGAGGACCGTCAGGCCCTCCTCGCCCGCGATCGTCTCGATCCGCGAGACGGCGTCCTCGGTGCCGTCCACCGGCAGGAAGGCGATGCCGACGGCGTACGACCCGGCCTCGGGCAGCTCGAATCCGGCCACCTCACGGAAGAACGCGTCCGGCACCTGGGAGAGGATGCCCGCGCCGTCGCCCGAGTCGGGCTCGGAACCGGTGGCGCCTCGGTGCTCCAGGTTGCGCAGCACGGTGAGTGCCTGGTCGACCAGGGTGTGGGACGCCTCGCCGGTGAGAGTGGCGACGAAACCGACGCCGCAGGCGTCGTGCTCGTTGCGGGGGTCGTACATACCCTGCGCAGCAGGGCGAGCATCCATGAAGGACCAGTTCTGGCCACTCGCGGAATGCTGGGACGGCTGGCGCGGCGTACGCATCGGCTCTCCCGTCGTCGTCATCTGGCATGTACAAGTGCCGAGGGACGACGTTGGCCCTCTGCGGTTTCGGTACAAAATTTGGTGCAGGTTACATGATGGAGCGGTTCTCGGTAAACGGGACAATCCATTCCAACATGCGGACACCGGGGGCTGCGGCGGGGGTACCGCGCCCGGCGGTGGAAGCTATGGAAGACCGAAGCGCACAGATCGATGTCCGTCGGCCCGAAGGCGTGGAAAGAGCGTCGTCGCTCGCCCCACGGGTGCGCGGCCGGCCTCGTTGCCCACAGCGCTTACGGCTCATGCCCGGAGATTACGTGCTCGAAACCAGCGAGTAACGGCTACTTATGCGGCCCCTCGCATAAGTTCGAGCCGGGCTATCCTACGGCCGTTCCGAACAGGCTGCCCAGGACGTACGTCACACCGGCCGCGGCACCGCCGAGCGCGAGCTGCCGCAGTCCGCTGTACCACCAGCTGCGCGCCGTCACCTTGGCCACCACGGCCCCGCACAGGAACAGTCCGGCCAGCGAGAGCAGCACCGCGGGCCACAGCGCACCGGCGCCGAGCAGGAACGGCAGCACGGGCAGCAGGGCGCCCAGGGCGAAGGAGCCGAAGGACGACACGGCCGCGACCGTGGGCGAGGGCAGGTCGCCGGGGTCGATGCCCAGTTCCTCGCGGGCGTGTATCTCCAGCGCCTGCTCGGGGTCGCGGGACAGCTGCCGGGCCACCTCGCGCGCGAGCCGCGGTTCGACGCCGCGGGCCTCGTAGAGCGCGGCCAGCTCGGCCTCCTCGTCCTTCGGGTGCTTTCTCAGCTCCCGGCGCTCCACGTCCAGCTCGGCCTCGACCAGTTCGCGCTGCGAGGCGACGGAGGTGTACTCGCCGGCGGCCATCGAGAAGGCACCGGCGGCCAGGCCGGCCATGCCCGTCAGCACGACGGCCTGCTGGCTCACCGCGCCGCCGGCGACGCCGGTCATCAGGGCGAGGTTGGAGACCAGGCCGTCCATCGCGCCGAAGACGGCGGGGCGCAGCCAGCCGCCGTTCACGTCGCGGTGGGTGTGGTTGTCGCGGTGCGCCTCGTGCAGCGGCGCCTCGGTCTCGATGATGGCCATGAGGGGTCCCCCGGAGAGCTAGTTTGGATCGATTCTACTTTTCAACAATACCTAATCTACGCCGATCATTTCCGCTCCGCCAGCAAGGAAAGGCTGCGCTTACCTGCGGTTTTACCTCTCCGCGCTCATTCGTGATCTTGCCCGCACAGATGTCGACCGGGTGACGCTGAGCCCGGTGAGGCTGCGGTGCGCACCGCACCGGGGACAGATGCGCAAAGGGAGAGGAGAGGCCGCATGGCATCCACCGCCTGCATTCCCCCGGTCCCCGCGCCCCAAGGCGCCGTCGGACTCCGCGAACGGGCCCGGGGCGCGCTGCTCGGACTGGCCGTCGGGGACGCCCTCGGGGCGCCGGCCGAGAACATGAAGCCCTCGGAGATCCGCGCCCGGTGGGGCCGCATCACGGGGTACGTGGCCGAGCGGCCGGCGGGTACCGACGACACCGAGTACGCGATCTTCTCGGGCCTGCTGCTCGCCCGGTACGGCGCCGCGCTCACGCCGGTCCACGTGGAGACCGCCTGGCACGAGTGGATCGCGGACCGGGAGGAGGGACCGTTCCGGGGCGCGGGCTTCAGCGAACGCGGCACCCTGGAGAACCTGCGCCGGGGGCTCGCCGCCCCGATCTCCGCCCAGCACCGCCACGCCTGGAGCGACGGGCTCGCGATGCGGGCCGCCCCGCACGGCGTGTTCGCGGCCGGCCGCCCCGCCGAGGCGGCCCGGCTGGTCGCGATCGACGGCTCGGTCAGCCACGACGGCGAGGGCATCTACGGCGGCCAGGCGGTGGCGGCGGGTGTCGCGGCGGCGATGGCGGGGGCGGCGCCGGTCGCGGTCGTGGCCTCCGCGCTGGCCGTCGTACCGGACGACTCCTGGACCGCCCGCTGTCTGCGCCGCGCGATGACGGCGGCCCATCGCGGCGAACGCGCGGTCCGCTCCGCGGTGGTCATCGGCGGCTACCCGTGGACCGACCTGGCACCCGAGGCGGTGGCCCTCGCCTTCGGCGCGTACGCGGCGGCCGACGGTGACTTCACGGACGCGGTGCTGACGGCCGTCAACATGGGGCGCGACGCCGACACCACGGCCGCGGTGGCGGGCGCCCTGGCCGGCGCCACCCACGGTGTCGCCGCCATCCCGCCCGCCTGGGCCGCGGCCATCGGCCCCGCCCGCGGCACCTGCCTGCCGGCGATCGCCGACCACCACGTCCTGGAGGTGGCGGACCTGCTGACGGGCGGGGCGGAGGGGGTGGCGCGGGGGGCGTGGGCAGTACCGGGGGACGCGCGGCGGCCGGCACGAGATCCGGAACGGGTCCCCGGGGGACGCGAAGAGGCGACGCGCCGGTCCCGCCCCGAAAACCCACGCGCCTCTCTCCCACCCCGCGACACCACCCTCCCCGACAACCGGCCCCCGCCAGACCCCGACCCGTCCGCACCCGTGCCGACCGCCGAGACACCGAAGGCACCCCGGACTCCGCAAGCCGCACCGCTCACAAGCCCGCCCGACCGGGGCGCCCCCGCGCCCGAGGCGGGGGCGGAGGTGTGGTCGTGACCGGGGGCCGGCCCGTCGTGGGGACGACGGTCACCACCGCGTACGTCGAGGCGCCCGGAGAGTCGGGGCCCGCCGGGATGGGACAGCGCCCCGGGCCCGAGGCCAGGGTCTCCCGTGCGGTGCCGGGACGCGACCGGGTCGAGGGGCTGCTCCTCGGTCTGGCCGCGGGGGACGCGGCCGGCTGGCCCGCCGCCCGGCACCGGGCCGCCCGGATGCCGGAGTGGACGCGCCGGCTCACCCGCGAGCTGGACACCTTCGCCGAGCAGAACGCGACCACCACCCTCCCCGTCCCCATCGCCCTGAACCAGCCCCCCGAGCCGCTCCGCCTCGGCCCCTCGGACGACGCCGAGTGGGCGGCGTTCGCGGCGGAGGCACTGCTGCGGGCCGGCGACGACAGCGTGCTCGGGGACCTGAGCCGGGACCGCCGGATGCGCGCGGCGATCGACCTGACCTGGAACGCCGTCGCCAGCGAGGTGGCCGCGGCGACGGAACGCGCCCCCGAGACCGAGTCGGCCGTACTGCCGCTGCGCGCCCGCATCTCGGTGCGGGCCGGGCTCGGCAACCTCGCCGCGGGCCTGCGCCCGCCCGCCACCGGCCACGACAACCCGCACTACTTCGACGACGCCGCCTGCGTCCGGGCCTGCGTCCTCGCCGTCGCCCACCCGGGCGACCCGCGCCTCGCGGCGGACCTCGCCGAGTTCGACGCCCGCTACACCCAGGACGGCGACGGCGTGCACGGCGCACGGGCGATGGCGGCGGCGCTGGCCCGCGCCCTCGACGGCGCCGACGTGGACACCTGCGTGGCGGCCGCCCTCGCCGAACTCCCCGAGGGGACGGAGATCGGCCGCAACGCCCGCCAGGCACTGGCCCTGGCGGCGGACGCCGAGAGCACTTTCGCCCTCGTCCCGCTCCTCGAACACCAGATCGTCGACCACGTCTACAGCTACGGCATCGCCGCCGCCGAGACCGTCCCGGTCGCCCTCGCCCTGGCCACCGCCGCCCGGGGCGCCCTCGCGGAGGCGGTCCCGGCGGCGGCCTGTCTGTCCAGGGTCGCGGACTCCGCCCCCGCGCTGGCGGGCGCCCTCACCGGCGCCCTGGGCGGCGGCGCCTCGGTGCCCGCGTCCTGGCGGGACACCTGCCGCACCCTCCCCGGCTGCGTACTGCCCAGGCTCACCGGCACCGACCTCGTCGAACTCGCCGGACTCCTGCACGCCACGCAGCCGACCCGACCCGAAGACGGAGGACGTAGGACATGACAGACCGCACCTCGCGGACCGGCACTGCGACCCTGGACGAGCGCGTCACCGGCGCCCTCGTCGGCGCGGCCGTCGGCGACGCGCTCGGCGGCCCGGTCGAGGGCTACTCCCCCGAGCAGATCCTCGAACGCCACGGCGGCCGGATCCACGGCGTCGTCGGCCCCTGGAACGGCGACGACTGGCGCACCGCCCGCCCCCTCGCCCCGTACCACAAGGGCGACGGCCACGTCACCGACGACACCCTGATGACCCACGCGCTGGTCCGGGTGTACGGCACGGTCCGCGACCACCTCGACGCGTACGCGGTCGCCGAGCACCTGGTCCCGGACCTGATGACGCACCCCCGCTGGATCCCGGAGCTGGAGGCCGAGGCGCTCCCGCTGCAGCGGATCTTCCTCGCGGAGAAGTGGCTGGTGGCGCGGGTCCACTACGGCCACGTGGACCCGCGCGAGGCGGGCACCGGCAACATCGTCAACTGCGGTGCCGCGATGTACATGGCCCCGGTCGGCCTGGTCAACGCCGCCCACCCGGCGGGCGCGTACGCCGAGGCCCTGGACGTCGCGGGCGCGCACCAGTCGTCGTACGGCCGGGAGGCGGCCGGTGTCTTCGCGGCGGCGGTGGCCGCGGCGTGCGCGCCGGGGGCGACGCCGGACTCGGTGGTGGCCGCCTGTCTGTCCCTGGCCAAGGACGGCACGCGGGCCGCGATCGAGGCGGTCTGCGACGTGGCCGCGAGGTACTCGGACTTCGAGTCGGCGCTGGCCCCGCTGAGGGAGGCGGTCACCCCGTACGACACGGTGGGCCCCGACTACCGCGCGCCCTCGCTGGGCGCCCGCCGCCCGTCCCGGCTGCACGCGATCGAGGAACTGCCCGTCGCCCTCGGCATGCTCCTCGTCTCCGGCGGCGACTTCCGGCGCGCGGTGCTCGGCGCGGTCAACTACGGCCGCGACTGCGACTCCATCGCCACGATGGCGGGCGCGCTGGCGGGGGCGCTGGGCTCACCGGTGCCGGAGGAGTGGGCGAAGCGGGTCGGGGAGGCCAGCCGGCTGGACCTGTGGGAGCCGGCCGCGACGCTGACCGCGGTCGCCCGGGAGGTCTTCGAGCGGGACCTGGTGCGGCGCCGCGAGCACGAGCGGGCGTTCGGCGCGATCGGGGGCCCGTGATGCTCCGGCTGACCTGGGTGCAGCCCGAGGACCTGATCGGCCACGAGCTGTGCCAGGCGGCCCTGGAGGGCCGCGACGCGTCGGCGGTCGCCGCCCGCTGGGAGGCGGCGGGCGGCGGATCGGCCCCCGACCGCGCGGGCGCGTCCCCTCGGCCCGCCTCCCGCCGCCTGCGTCTTCTGGCGGAGGAGCTGCTGGACGACCTGGCCGGACTGGCGAACCCGACCGCCGACGCCGAACCGACGGACCTCGACCGGATCAAGGCCCTGTGCCCCGACTGGCCCGCATCCAGGCCCCCGGCCGCACCGCCGCCCCCGTCCGGGTCCCCGGCCCGGCTGGAGGCCGCCTGGCTGGGCCGGGCCGCCGGCTGCCTCCTCGGCAAGCCCGTCGAGAAGCTCCCGCTGGCCGGCATCCGCCGCCTCGCCCGCGCCACCGGCAACTGGCCCCCGACCAACTACTTCACCGCCCGGGGCGTCCCCGAGGACCTCGCGGCCGCCCACCCCTGGAACCGCCGCTCCGCAGCCACCTCCCTCGCCGAGAACATCGACGGGATGCCCGAGGACGACGACCTCAACTACCCGCTCCTGAACCTCCTGCTCCTCCAGCGCCACGGCAGGCACTTCACCACCGCCGACGTGGCCCGCGTGTGGCTCGACGAACTCCCCGCCGGCCGCACCTTCACCGCCGAGCGTGTCGCCTACCGCAACCTGCTCTCCGGCCTGGAACCACCCCACACCGCCCACCACCGCAACCCCTTCCGCGAGTGGATCGGCGCCCTGATCCGCGCCGACGTGCACGGCTGGACCAACCCCGGCGACCCGGCCGCCGCGGCCGAGCAGGCACACCGCGACGCCGCCCTGACCCACACCGCGAGCGGCGTGCACGCGGCCATGTTCGCCGCGGCCGTCATCGCCACCGCCGCCACCGGCACCCACGACGTCCACACCTGCCTGCGCACCGGCCTGAAGGTCGTACCGCCCGGCTCCCGCCTGTCCGCAGCCGTACGCCACGCCGTCCACCTCGCCGGGACGCACGCCGGTTTCGACTCCGTCGTGGACGAACTGCACGCCCGCCACTCCCCCACCCACCACTGGGTGCACGCCGTGCCCAACACCGCCCTGATCGCCGCCGCCCTCACCCACGCGGACGGCGACTTCACCGGCTCGGTCTCCCGCGCGGTCTCCGGAGGCTGGGACACCGACTCCAACGGCGCGACCGTCGGCAGCGTCGCCGGACTCCTCGCCGGCTCCCCCGCCGCCCTGCCCGAGCACTGGACGGGCCCGCTGAAGAACCGCCTGGCCACGTCGGTCGGCGACTTCGACGGCACCGGCTTCGACACCCTCGCCCATCTCACCCACCGGGAGGCCACCCGCCCATGTCCCAGCCCGCCGTGAACGCCGTCCCCGGCTCCGTCACCGCCGCCTCCGCCCCGCTGACCGGCCTGCGGGTCCTCGACCTCGCCACGCTCTTCGCGGGCCCGCTCGCCGCCACCATGCTCGGCGACTTCGGCGCCGAGGTCGTCAAGGTCGAACACCCCTCCCGGCCCGACCCGTCCCGGGGCCACGGCCCGTCCAAGGACGGCATCGGCCTGTGGTGGAAGATCCTGGGCCGCAACAAGCGCACGATCACCCTGGACCTGTCGAAGCCCGCCGGGCGCACCACCCTGCTCCGCCTCGTCTCGACCGCGGACGTCGTCATCGAGAACTTCCGTCCCGGCACGCTGGAGAAGTGGGACCTGGGCTGGGACGAGCTGTCCGCCGTCAACCCGCGCCTGGTCCTGACCCGGGTCACCGGCTTCGGCCAGTTCGGCCCGTACGCGCGCCGCCCCGGCTTCGGCACCCTCGCCGAGGCCATGAGCGGCTTCGCCGCGATGACCGGCGAGCCGGACGCCCCGCCGACGCTGCCGCCGTTCGGGCTCGCCGACTCGATCGCCGCGCTGGCCACGTCGTACGCCGTGATGACCGCGCTGGCCGCACGCGAGCGCACCGGCGAGGGGCAGGTCGTCGACATGGCGATCATCGAGCCGATCCTGACCGTGCTCGGCCCGCAGCCCACCTGGTACGACCAACTCGGCCACGTCCAGCCGCGCACCGGCAACCGCTCGCAGAACAACGCCCCGCGCAACACCTACCGCACCGCCGACGACACCTGGGTCGCCGTGTCCACCTCGGCCCAGTCGGTCGCCGAGCGGGTGATGCGCCTGGTGGGCCGCCCGGAACTGATCGACGAGCCCTGGTTCGCGTCCGGCGCCGACCGGGCCCGGCACGCCGACGTGCTGGACGCGGCGGTCGGCGACTGGATCGCCCGGCACAGCCGCGCCGACGTGCTCGCCGCCTTCGAGAAGGCCGAGGCGGCCGTCGCGCCGGTCCAGGACGTGCGGGACGTGATGACCGACCCCCAGTACCAGGCGCTCGACACCGTCACCACCGTCGACGATCCCGAGCTGGGCCCGCTGCGTATGCAGAACGTCCTCTTCCGGCTCTCCGCGACCCCGGGCGCCATCCGCTGGGCGGGCCGCCCGCACGGCGCGGACACGGAGGAGGTGCTGACCGAGCTGGGGCTCACCCCGGCGGACGTGAAAGAGCTGCGTGAGGAGGGCGTCGTATGACCGCACCCCCGCTGACCTGGCTGTACGCACCCGGGGACCGGCCCCGGGTGGTCGCCAAGGCACTGGCCGCCGGAGCCGACGTCGTGGTGGTCGACCTGGAGGACGCGGTCGCCCCGGACCGCAAGGACTACGCCCGCGAGGCCACCGCGGAAATGCTCACCGAGCCGCAGCCGGTGCCGGTGCACGTGCGCGTCAACGCCCTGGACGGCCCGCTCGCCGCCGCGGACCTGAGGGCGCTGGCCGCGCTGCCGGGGCTGTCCGGCCTGCGGCTGCCCAAGGTGACGTCCCCCGAGCAGATCACCGGCGTCGCGGCGGCCACCGGCGGCCCGCCCCTGTACGCGCTGCTGGAGACGGCCCTGGGCGTGGAGCGGGCGTACCCGATCGCGGCGGCCCATCCGGCGCTGCGCGGCATCGCCCTCGGCGAGGCGGACCTCCGGGCCGACCTGGGCGTGCTCGGGGACACCGGCCTCGACTGGTCGCGCTCGCGGGTGGTCGTGGCCGCGCGGGCGGCCGGCCTGGCACCGCCGTCGCAGACGGTGCATCCGGACACCCGGGACCTGGAGGGCCTGGCGGCGTCCTGCGCGCACGGCCGCGCCCTGGGTTTCCTCGGCCGGGCAGCGATCCACCCCCGCCAGCTGCCGATCATCGAGCGGGCGTATCTGCCGACCGAGCGGGAGCTGGAGGAGGCGGAGACGATCGTCAAGGCGGCCAGCGTGCAGCCGGGCGCGCAGGCGCTGCCGGACGGCCGGTTCGTCGACGCGGCGGTGGTGGCGACGGCCCGGCGCACCCTGTCGCTGGCCCGGCGGCCCGTCCTGTCCTGACACGGATCCTGATACGGATCCTGATACGGACCGAGGGCGCCCGGTGGAGTTCCGGGCGCCCTCGGGGGGTGTCGTACGGCGGGCCGTCAGCCCTTCTTGGCGGAGTCGGCGCCGTCCTTCACGTCCCGCGCGTCGTCCGCGTCGCCGTCCGCCTCGTCCGGGCTCTTGGCGTCGTCCTCGGTGGCACCGGACCCGGCGTCCTCACCGTCGGTGTCCGCGTCCGCCTTTGCGTCGTCCCCGGCGGAGCCTTCGGAGTCGTCCGAGCCGTCGGCGCCGTCGGAGGGGTCGGCACCGGGCTCGACCACGGCCTCCCGGCCTGGACGCGACCGCGCCGAGAGCACCATGTAGACCACGGCGAGCAGGAAGACGAACAGCGCCGTCCAGTTGTTGAGCCGCAGGCCCAGGATGTGGTGGGCGTCGTCGACGCGCATGTACTCGATCCAGAACCGGCCCGCGCAGTAGGCGGCGACGTACAGGGCGAACGCCCGTCCGTGGCCCAGCCTGAAGCGGCGGTCCGCCCAGATGACGAGCGCGGCGACACCGATGCACCACAGCGACTCGTACAGGAACGTCGGGTGGTACGTGCCCGGCACCCGCCCGTCGGCCGTCGAGGTGATCTCCACGGCCCACGGCAGGTCGGTCGCCTTGCCGTACAGCTCCTGGTTGAACCAGTTGCCCCAGCGGCCGATGGCCTGCGCGAGGGCGATGCCGGGGGCGACGGCGTCGGCGTACGCGGGCATCGGGATGCCCCGGCGGCGGGCGCCGATCCAGGCGCCCAGCGCGCCGAACGCGATCGCGCCCCAGATGCCGAGGCCGCCCTCCCAGATCTTGAAGGCGTCGACCCAGTCACGGCCCTCGCTGAAGTACAGCTGGTAGTCCGTGATCACGTGGTAGAGCCGGCCGCCGATCAGGCCGAAGGGGACGGCCCAGACCGCGATGTCGGCCACCGTGCCCGGCCGCCCGCCCCGGGCGATCCAGCGGCGGTTGCCGAGCCAGACCGCAACGAAGACGCCGATGATGATGCAGAACGCGTAGCCGCGCAGCGGGACGGGACCGAGGTACAGCACCCCGCGCGACGGGCTGGGAATGAAGGCAAGTTCCATGGCAGGGTCGACGCTACCGTGTCGGACGGGAGGCGCGGCGGGCAGCCCGGCTACGGGTCCGTAACGAGCGCGCGGATCCCGGCGCGCGGGCACACCCCACCGCTGCCCGCCCTACTTGTTGGCGTCCTCCACCATCTGCTTCAGCTTCGCCGGGGTCATCGACTGGTCCTGGTAGATGTTCGTGCCGTCCAGCAGCACGGTCGGAGTGCCGCTGAAGCCGCCGTTCAGGAAGGCCTCGTTGGACTTCTCCACCCAGCTGTTGTGCCTGCCGTTCTTCACGCACTCCTGGAACAGGGTGGTGTCGAGGCCGTCGACCTTGCCGGCCAGGTCGATCAGCCGGTCCTCGTCGGCGAAGGCGTCTTCGCTCTCGGGCGGCTGGTTGGTGAACAGCACGTCGTGGTACGGGGTGAACTTTCCGGCGTCCTGGGCGCAGGCCGCGGCGTTGGCGGCCTTGCGGGAGCCGGTGCCGCCCATATTGCCGTCGATGATGGTCGCCAGGTGGTACTCGACCTTGAGCTTTCCGGCCTCGGTCAGCTCGTGGATCGTGTCGCGGTACGCCAGCTCGAAGGCCTTGCAGGCCGGGCAGCGGAAGTCCTCCCAGATGGTGAGCGTCGACTTGGCGCCGTCCTCACCGACGGGGATCGCGAGGCCGTCCTTGCCCTGCGCGCCCGAGGGCGCCACGACCGGTCCGGCCGACTCGTTGCCGTCGTCCTTGCCCGCGTTGGCGGCGACCACGCCGATCACCGCCGCGAGCCCGAGGACGCAGACCACGCTCGCGCCGACGATCAGCGCGCGGCGGCGCTTGTCCCTGGACCTGTGCTTCTCGCGCTCGGCCGCCAGCTTCTCCCGGGCGGTGCGCTTTCCGTGTCGGTTCTTCTCGCTCACACCCCGCAGAACGAACCGGGGGGGGGGGGGGGCGCCCCCCCCGCCCCGCGCGCGCCCGCCCACGGGGCCCAGGTAGCTAGGCGCGCGGGGCGCCGGGCGCGCCCCCCC